>NZ_JBGUAW010000009.1 GCF_041821045.1 Thiohalorhabdus sp. Cl-TMA
TCCAGGAGAGCCTGGCGCGGGTGCCGGCGGGCAAGGCGCTGGTGCTGCTGGACACCTGCCAGAGCGGCGCCTTCGCCAAGCTCAAGACCCGCGGCCTGGAGGAGAAGGCCGCGCTGTCGCGGCTGGTGAAATCCACCGGCACGGCGACCCTGATGGCCTCGGCGGACACCCAGGTGGCGCTGGAGGGCTACCGGGGCCACGGCCTGTTCACCTGGACCCTGCTGGAGGCCCTGCAGGGGGACGGCTTCGGCGGCGACGACCGGCTCACGGTGAACGAGCTGGCGGGCTACGTGGAGGAGCGGCTGCCGGAGGTGAGCTACGAGGAGTTCGGCTACGAGCAGGTGCCGCAGCGCAGCCTGCGGGGCATGAGCTTCCCCATCGGGGTGCGGTAGGGCGCCCACGGGTCCGCGAGTGGACGCAGCCCTTGTGCCTTTGGACCCGTGGCCGCTTCGTCGGAATGCTTGGCGCTGATTTTGAAATGATGAGGGACGAGTGGGCAAAAAGCGACAGGAAGAGGTCAATGAACCGGAAGATTGTCCCGGGGTCGTTCGGCCGGACACCAGGAGGTACCTGGCGAGGATTGATAGGGTGGGTGGCCACCACTACCGGATACCGTTTCTGCCCTTTCAAGAACAGGAAACCGCGGTTTCCGGGGGGAATCATGGAGCGCCAAGGCCTATGAGCAATTGCCGGAAATCACCGATTCGCCTTCTCCTCATGGGTGCTCTAATAGGAGGTCTGCTTTCCCCTGGCCAAGCTCCCGCCGAGTCCCTCATGGGGGAGGGAAGGGGGAAAACGCGGCAGGCTGCCTGCCGTAGCGCCCTGGCCGGGCTAGCGGAATCTCTGCAGGTGGAGGTGCGGGCCAGCCTGCGCGTGACCAAGAAGTCCTCCCGGGCCGGATCGGGCGGTAGCCGCGTTAGCACCTCCGCCCTTCAGGACATCCAGACCTCCACCAATCTTCCCCTGCTGGGGACGGAACAAAAGGCCCGGCGCAGCGGAGGGGAGCTCATCTGCACCGCCCGCCTGGAGCCCGGCCGGGCCCGGAGTCTTTACGGTGAGCGCCTGCGGGACCTGCGGAGCAAGGCAGGGGAGCTTGAAGCGGCACTGGAGGAGACCTCGCTGGGGAAGCAGCGCCATCGGCTACTGACCGAGCTGCTGGCCCTGGCGGATCGCTACGACCGCTTCGCGCTTGTTGCCCGCTTCCTGGGGTTGGAGGTGCCGTCCATGGGGGCCCGGTCGGCGGCCGAGCTACGCGTCGCCCTGGATGAGCTGGAGCGGGTGGCACCTTCCCTTGACCTGGCCGCCGAGCAGCTGGTCCAAGATCTTCCCGATGACACGATCCACCTTACCCCTCCTCACCCCGCGCAATCGGGAGAGGTAACCCCCTTTGCCCGCGCCCTGGAAAGCGCCATGGCGAAGCGCCTGCAAACTACTTCCGAGCCGACCTCCGCCGACTATCGCCTAAGGGGCGAATACCAGGTCACGGAGCAAGGGGTGTCGGTGGCCTATCGCCTAACCGACCGGAATCACGTCACCCGGGAGGTTCGGACCGCCCGGCTGGCCCCCGAGGCCTACGCCCACCTGCGGGTGGAACCGGAAACGGTCAGCTTCGACCGTCTCCTCCATCAGGGTCTGGCCGTGGACGATGACTTCCGGGCCAGCCTGGCCACCAACCAGGGACGGGAGGACCTGCTGTTCCGAAAGGGTCAGGAGGTGGAGCTGCTCATCAAGCTCAACCGCCCCGGCTACTACTATCTCACCGGCCATACCATTCGCGACGGTCAGAGCTATTCCTATCTGGTGCCTCTGCAGGACGGCCGAGGCGATCGGCGGTTCGTTCGCTACATGAACGCGGAGGAGACCAACAAGTGGGTCAGTCTCGGCGCCTTCGAGGTGGCCCAGCCCTTCGGCGTGGAAAGTATGCAGATGATCGCCAGCAGCGAGGATCTGGTGGGAGAGCTTCCCGACTATACCTACGACAAAGCCAAAGGGCTCTACATGCTTGGGGGGGATGCTTCCGAAGGCGTGACCAAGACCCGGGCCCTTAAGCCGAAAACTTCCGAAGCGGTGAAATCGGCGGAGGCGGTATTAATGTTCACCACGGCCCCCAAACGCTAACCGCGATCCTCGTCCGTTCAGTGGCCGTGTCGCCGGCAGCCTGGAAAATGCCGGGGGTGGCGGGTCGCGCGCTCGCTCCGGGATGGGCTACGGCGGGCCCGCTGGGTGGTTTGGCCCATGGTCACCAGTACCACATCACCACCAGAGCCGTGATGGCCCAGCCGGCCAGCATGCCGATTATCGCGCCGATCAGGTAGCGCGCCCCGATCCGCGCCAGAATGCGGAGCAGGCGGCGGCGGAGGGCCTGACGGGCCCAGGCGGTGCGCCCCTCGGCGAGCGGCCCTCCCGACCACTCCCGGGCAACCAGCCGAATTTCCGAGTGGGGTAGGAGGTCCAGGACGTGGTCGGCCGGAAGGCGGAGTGGCATCACCGGCCCCGCCGATAAAACAGGTGGGAGCCTATTCGGGCTGTTTGCGGGAACTCTTTTGCCCAGTCCGGGGAAACGTAGACCGCGTGATAGTGGTCCGCTCCGGCGGTAGGGTCCATGACCCGGCTGGTCTGGAGGGCCTCCACCAGCCGCTGGGCCCTGACCCAGGCCCGCCGGTTGGCGATTCCGGGGTAGTCCGTGGGGTCGTCGGATTCTCCGTCCGAATACCAGGAGAAGGCGGCCACCTCGTGGATCACCGCGCAGGCGTCGGAAGGATAGGCCGGCTGCCGCACCCGGTTCAGGGCCACCAGGGCGACGCTCAGCTCCCCAAGCAGCGGCTCGCCCCGGGCCTCGAAAAAGACGGTGCGGGCGAGACAGCGGGATTCCCGCTCGGTGAGCAGAAAGGGGCCCATTCCCGGGGCCGTGGAGCTGGAGCCCGACACGGGCAGGCTGGGTCCGGCCAGGGACCCGAAGGTTTGGGGGGCAAGGTGGGCGCTTTCCCCGTAGATCGGAAACGGCCCCAGATCCAGCCAGAAGATGGCCACCGCCAGCCCGGTGGCAATGCCGTTCAGCATGGCCCGCATGGTGCGCCTTTGTTTAGAAAAGCCAGGTGCGTGGTCCCCCCCCTACGACTTGGCGGAACGATGCTGAACGAAAAGAAAGTAAGTGAGCAACCCCTTCGAATTGGGCGCCGGTGCGAAAGGAAACCCGCGGAGGCCGGAAACCGCAGGCCGCTGTTGTAGAAAAAATTTACGCCCCGGGACCGTCCGGAGGCGCCCCAAATCGAGCCGCCGCCGTGGCGTGAAGCCTCTTAACCGGGCGGACCGTGCTGGCGGCGGCGCCGGGAACTGTGTAGCAAAATTTAACAGCGGGCTCCGGCAGAACTGTTCGCCCGTTTTACAAGCCCGCAGGGCTCCGGGTGTCCATACATGGCACACCCCTTGCGAAGTCAGTACGGACAGGCAATTCAAGTTCCGGAAAATTAGGAGGATCGTTATGCAACCGCCTGTGCGTGCTTTGCTCGGGGCTGCCGGTATGGCCGCCGGATTGGCGGTGTCCGCTTCCGCTGGCGCCGTCACGACCGAGACCTATAACGCGGACACTGATGCGGCGGCCACGGATTTCGCCGTGGAGGGATACAGCGCCCTGCCCTTCGTGGCCGAGGGACGGATCGGTGGCCCCGGAACCTTCGAGATGGACGTGGGCAGCGATACTTCCGGGGACTTCTCCACCGGCGAGCATGATTGGCCCATGGGGGATCCGGAGCCTTTCAGTCTCGCCTTCGACGGCACCACCGCCACCTGGTCCATCGGGGAAGGTGATAACGTCATCACTTCCATCATCGGTGCGGATAGCGTGTCCTATGACAGCTTCGGGGACCTGGAAGGCTTCAACAGCCTGCTCATCCGGGCCGCCACGCCGGGCTCGGGAACCGAGGTGGCCCTGACGGATATGGCCCTGTACGGGGCGGACGACATCAATGGCCCGCTGGATGCGAGCTCGATCAACGGCAATGGTCTGCCGGACTTCATCAACAACTACGACAGCCACGCCGCCGATCCGGATCGGCTCGTGAAGTGGATGGGCATCTCCAACGATCTGGACCTGGCCGACGGCTTCTATCTGACCGGGGAGGTGGCCATGGATTGGCCCACCGGCAACAAGCCCTCCCAGTCCAATCTGGCCTTCCAGATCAAGGGAGCCAACCACACCAACGAGGTGCCGGTCCCCGGCACGAGCGCGCTCCTGGCCGGAGGCCTGCTGGGCTTCTGGGGCTTCAGCCGTCGCCGGAAGGCGTAACCGGGAAAACGCGTACGCGCTGCTGCCAAGGCCTCCTCCCTGATAGGGGGGTTCCCGGCGGGGTCCGCAAGGGCCCCGCTTTTTTCGGGTTCTTCCCTCCTCCGTACGGACCAGCAGCATCCCAGAATCCCCGCCCTCCCGGCATAGTCCAACTGGAAAAACCGGTGGCGCTTCGGAGGGCGGTTCCGCGCCGCCGGCCGGCCAAGCAACGGAGGGCTGCAGTGGACCGCAAGCAGAGGATGATCGGGGAAATCGAGGAGGAGGTCCGTTCTACGGTGGGCTACACGGGCCGCGCCCGGCTGCGCACGGGAGTGCTGGAGGCCATGACCGCGGTGCCCAGGGAGGAGTTCGTGCCGCCGAACCTCCGGGAGCAGGCCTATGAGAATGTCCCCCTCCCCATCGGGCAGGGCCAGACCATCTCCCAGCCTTTCATCGTGGCGTTGATGACCGACCTTCTGGAGCCGGAGCCCGGGCACCGGATCCTGGAGGTGGGCACCGGATGCGGGTACCAAGCGGCGGTTCTCGCCGAACTGGTACAGGAGGTCTACTCCGTGGAGGCGATTCCCGGTCTCGGAGAAGCCGCGAGGGAGCGCCTGAAACGTCTGGGGTATGGCAATGTTTCGGTGCGCGTGGCCGATGGCAACCGGGGCTGGCCGGAAGCCGCGCCATTCGACGGGATCGTGGTGACCGCGGGGGCCCGCGAGGTCCCTGTCGCCCTGGTGGAACAGCTGGCACCGGGCGGCCGTCTGGTATTGCCTCTGGAGGGGCCCGATGCCGGACAGGACATCCAGGTCGTCACCAAGGACAGCGAGGGCGCACGCACCAGCCAGCCCATCCTTCCTGTCGCCTTCGTTCCCCTGATCCACCCCGGCGTGCCCGGCTGAAGCGGCCAGGGGCTTTTGGTAACGTTCAGGGGCCGGAGCCGGGCGGGCGCTGGTCCCCCAGTGAGGCTTTGACCCGGAAAGCTCCGGAATTCGGCAACGGGAAACCGGGACTCTGGAGCGTCCGGTTCGGGAAAATAATCCGGTATGCCTAGAGACCTGAAAGGTCATTTGCGCCATAATATGGGGCCCGCGTTTTCCGGTTGCGCCGGTCCCGCGTGATGGGCGCGCATCCGGCATGGAAACCACACCCAATCAGACAGGGAAGAGGAGCTCCCTCCGTGCCCAAGGTTTTAATCAGCGACAAGATGTCGCCGAAGGCGGAGTCCGTGTTTGCCGAGCACGGCATCGAGGTGGACGTGCAGACCGGGCTGAGCCCCGAGGAGCTGGCCGGGGTGATTGGCGCCTACGACGGGCTGGCGATCCGCTCGGCGAGCAAGGTCACGGCGGAGATCCTGGACGCGGCGCCCAACCTCAAGGTGGTGGGTCGGGCGGGGATCGGGGTGGACAACGTGGACATCCCGGCGGCCTCGCAGAGGGGCATCATCGTCATGAACACGCCCTTCGGCAACACGGTGACCACCGCCGAGCACGCCATTGCGCTGATGGTCTCGGCGGCGCGCAACGTGCCGCAGGCCACGGCGTCCATGAAGGCGGAGCGCTGGGAGAAGAGCCGGTGGGGCGGGGTGGAGCTCTACCAGAAGACCCTGGGCGTGATCGGCACCGGCAACATCGGCTCCCTGGTGATCCAGCGGGCGCACGGGCTCAAGATGCGGGTCATCGCCTACGACCCCTACATCTCCCAGGAGCGCGCCGACGACCTCGGGGTGGAGCTCGTGGAGCTCGAAGAGCTCTACCGGCGGGCGGACTTTATGACCATCCACACGCCGCTCACCAGCGCCACCCGGCACCTGATCAGCGACGCCGCCTTTGACGCCATGAAGGACGGGGCGATCCTGGTGAACGCCGCGCGCGGCGGGGTGGTGGACGAGCAGGCGCTCGACCGGGCGCTCGAGGCGGGCAAGATCCGGGGCGCGGCGCTCGACGTGTTCGAGGAGGAGCCCGTGGAGGGCCATCCCCTGCTGCGCCACGACAACTTCATCTGCACCCCGCACCTGGGCGCCTCCACCGAGGAGGCGCAGGTGAACGTGGCGGTGCAGGTGGCGGAGCAGATCAGCGACTACCTGACGCGGGGCATCATCCAGAACGCGGTGAACATCCCCTCCGTGGAGGAGGAGGAGATGCCGCTGCTGCAGCCCTACCTGAACCTCGGCGAGCGGCTCGGCTCCATCCTCGGCCAGCTGGCGCAGGGCGGGCTGAAGCGGGTAGAGATCGAGTACGCCGGGGAGGTCTCGGCGCTCAACCAGCAGCCGATCACCACCACCATCCTGAAGGGGCTGCTCGACCCGATCCTGCCGGACTCGGTGAACCTGGTGAACGCGCCGCTGCTCGCCGAGGAGCGCGAGGTGAAGGTGAGCGAGACGCGCAAGAAGCAGGCGGACGAGTTCACCAGCCGCATCCGGGTGACGCTGGCCACCGAGAAGCGCACCTGGACCATCGACGGCACGCTCGTGCACGGCACGCCGCGGGTGGTGGAGTTCAACGGCGTGGAGCTGGAGCTGGTGCCGGACGGCCGCCTGCTGTACATGGCCAACCTGGACGAGCCGGGGCTCATCGGCCGCCTGGGCACCATCCTCGGTGAAGAAGGCGTCAATATCGCCGGGTTCAAGTACGGCCGCAAGGAGCCCCAGGGCGAAGCCTTCTCCTTCCTGGCCGTGGACAACCCGGTCCCGGCGCAGGCGCTCGACCGGATCAAGTCCCTGGCGAGCATCTACGAGGTCTTCGAGATCTCCCTGTAGGGCTCCGCTCAGACCTCCTCCGTCCGCGACCGGTCCGCCAGGGCCTCGCGGAGTTTTTCGGGGGCGGTCTCGTAGTGATGGAACCGCATGGTCCAGCTCCCCTCGCCGCCGGTAAGGGATTTCAGGCGGGTGGCGAAATCCTCCAGCTCCGCCAGGGGGGCTTGGGCGGCAATGGTGACCTCGCCGCGGCTGTCGTATCCGGTATGGGTGATCCGCGCCCGGCGGGCGGCCAGCTCGCCGGAGAGATCGCCCATGGCCGCTCCCGGGACCTTCACCTCCAGGTCCGCGATGGGCTCCAGGAGCACCGGCGCCGCCTTCCGGTAGGCTTCCAGGAAGGCCTTGCGTCCGGCGGTGACGAAGGCCACCTCCTTGGAGTCCACCGGGTGGTGCTTGCCGTCGGTTAGCGTGACGCGCAGGTCGCGTACCGGATAGCCCGCCACGGTTCCCGCCTCCAAGGCCTGGCGCACCCCCTTCTCCACCGCGGGAATGAACGGCGCGGGGATGGCGCCTCCGGTGATCCGGTCCACGAGCTCGAAGCCCGCTCCGCGTTCCAGGGGCTCCACCTCCAGCTCCACCTCGCCGAACTGGCCGGCGCCTCCCGTCTGCTTCTTGTGCCGGTAGTGTCCGCTGGCCCGGACAGTCACCGTCTCCCGGTAGGGGATGCTGGGCGGCCGGGTATCAACCTCCATGTGATAGCGCTCGTCGAGCTTTTCCAGGGCCACGCGCAGGTGGAATTCGCCCAGGCCGCGCAGTACCGTTTCGTTGGCGTGCTTATCCAGATCCAGGCGCAGGCCCGGGTCTTCCGCCACCAGCCGCTGCAGGACCTCCGCGATCTTCTGCTGATCGCCGCGGCGACGGGCCTTCAGGGCGAGGCCGACCAGGGGAGTGGGGTAGGCGATTCCCCCCGGCGCCATGTCGTCCTGCTCGTGGTCGGCATGCAGGACGGCATCCTGGAAAAGCTCCTCCACCTTGGCCACGGCGCAGATATCCCCTGCCTCCGCTTCGTCGATCTCCTCGTGCTCCTTGCCCTGTACCCGTAGCAAGTGGGCCACCTTGACCGTCTTGCCTTCCGGCCCGATCAGCACCGGATCCCCCTTGCGCAGACGTCCCTGATGGATACGCACGAAGCCCAGGGTGCCGATGAACGGGTCGTGCTCCACCTTGAACACGTGGGCAAGCAGCGGCGCCTCCGGCGTGGCTTGCGGCCACAGGTCCCGGTCCCCGTCGGGGTCGTGGCGGAGGAAGGGATGGGGGTTGCCCTCAAGCGGATTGGGGGCGAGCCGGGCGAAGATCTCCAGTAGCTGGCCCACGCCCGCTCCGGTACGCGCGGAGGCGAAGCAGACCGGAATCAGGTGCCCTTCCCGCAAGGCCTGCTCGAATGGGGCATGGAGCGTCTGTTCGTCCATGTCCCCCTCCTCCAGATACCGTTCCATGGCGGTTTCGTCCACCTCCACCACCTGCTCCACCAGGGCGGCGTGCGCCTCCGAAACGGAGGAGAAATCGGTGGCGCCCTGGCGTTGTCCCAGAACGTCCACCACCTGTCGGGCGTGTCCCGACGGGAGGTCGAGAGGGAGACACTCCTTGCCGTAGGTGGCGGTGAGCTCGTCGAATAGCTGGCCCAGGTGCGTGCCGTTGGCGTCGATCTTGTTGATTACCACCATGCACGGCATTCGCTCCGCGATGGCCCAATCCATCATGCGGCGGGTCATGGGCTCGATCCCGGTCTGGGCGTTGACGACCACCACCATGGTTTCGGCGGCGGTGAGCGCGGCCAGGGTCTGGGCCTGAAAGTCCGGATAGCCGGGGGTGTCGATCAGGTTGATCCAGCGGTCCAGGTGCGCGCACCCGGCCAGGCCCAGGTTCAAGGAGTGGCGATACCTTCGTTCCAGGGGATCGAAGTCGGTGGTGGCGCTACCCCGCTCCACCTCACCGGCGGTGGTCTTGGCGCCGGATTCCTGAAGCAGGGCCTCTACCAGGCTGGTCTTTCCCGACCCGGCATGGCCCACTAATGCGATATTGCGGATTTCCGTCGTTTCATGGATGGCCATGGCCCAGCCCTCCCGGAATGGCGGCCCTCCATTCCAAGGTAATCCCTGTCTGTTTTCACCGCCACAGGGAGGCGGATCGATGACCCGGTCCGCAGGGGCGCTACACAAGAAAGGCGCCGGCCCGGGCCGGCGCCTTTCGGAGCGGTCACTACAGTGGCTTCAGGACTTTTTGAAGCGCCCGCCGCTGACGCCGGCCCCGAGCATGCCCATGGCCAGCAGCGCCAGGGTGCCGGGAGCCGGGATCGGCTCGCCATTGCCGTTGTCGCCATTGCCGTTGTCGCCGTTGCCGTTGTCGCCGTTGCCGTTATCGACGGCATCCGGCCGGGCGACATAATAGAGCGTGTTCTGGGAATCCCGATTGGCGAACCCGGTGTTCCAGAGCAATGTGGTATCCCCGGTGTACTCGTAGAAATCGTCCCCGTCGGTATCGCTCAGATTGGCGCAGGTATCCGGGCCGTCGCCGTCCTTGAGGCAGAGGTCTCCCCATACCGGCGCGCGGTTGGAAGTGAATGAATAAACCGCCTGGGCCTGGTCGAACTTCACGCCCAGGTTCTCGAAATCCTCGGGCTGCTCTCCCGGATCCTGCCCCAGCATGTCGATGTACTCGGTGGCGGCGTTGGCCTCGGTGACGCAGTCGGCGTCGCTGTAGCAGTTGTCGGTTACATCGAGGGTGAAGTGGCTGATCTTGTCGAGCGCCGCTTCCGTTCCGGACCAGGTGTATTCGTACTCCCAGCTGCTGTTGACCTGCGTGATGTCCCAGCTCAGGGTCATCCGCTCGTCCGCCGAATCCCCGCTCCAGCGATTGGATCCCTCCAGGCCGCCGATGTCGAAGTTATCCCGGACCCCGGTCAGGGGAGCGGATTCTCCATAGGCGGCAGCGTTGGCGTCGCCCGCGAGCAGAAACAGGCTTCCGAGGCCCACCAGTGGAAGCGCGGCTTTACCGAGCGTCGACAGGTTTTGCATGGCGTTACTCCTGATTTGCCCCTCAGGGCTGAATGAAAAGGACATGGATCGTCCAGAGGGTTTCATTCCTGTCGGGAGCAAGCGGCATGCCTAAATGTAAATATCTGAATTTGTGTTATTTTTCCTTTACCTGAAAAACAATCGACACCGGCTGTTAAGCCGTTCGACGGTGTAGAAAAACTTTATTTTCTTTCCGTAATTTTTCCAGTGCCGTGAGCGGGCGGAGGAATATCGGAGCGGCGAGCCCCTCGGAATGGCGGGGCTGTAAAAAATATTGAAAGCGTGGCGTCGAGCGCTCAGGAAGGGGGTGGTTGGGGAGGCGGCTCTTCCATTCCGGCGGCCAGTGCGCGCAGCCAGCGGATCTCTTCCCGCCAGCGCTCCGGTCCGCCGGGAGTTTCCAGGAACATGGGCGCACCACGCGTCCGGGGATCCCGCACCAGCCTTCGGAATGCCGAGGTGCCGATGGCGCCCCGGCCCAGGTTGGCGTGCCGATCCTTGCGGGCCTCGAAGGGTACCGCCGAGTCGTTCACGTGGAAGGCGGCAAGCCGGTCCAGGCCCAGCTCCCGATCGAACGCCGCCCAGGTGGTCTCCCAGCCTTCGTCGGTGTGCAGGTCGTAGCCGGCGGCGAACGCGTGCGCGGTGTCCACGCACACGGCGAACCGCTCCGGCGCTTCCAGACGCGCCAGGATGGCCGCCAGCTCGGAAAAGCTCTTCCCCACCGTGGTGCCCTGGCCCGCCACGTTCTCCAGTACCAGGCGGACCCCGCCCTTTTCCGGATTCCGGGCGCACAAGGCGTTCAGTGCCTCGGCAATGCGCGCGACGCCCGTTTCGATACCCGCCTTCATATGGGCGCCCGGATGGAAATTGAGCATGTCGATGCCCAGACGGTGGCAACGATCCAGCTCTGCTTCCATGGCGTGGAAGGATCGGGCGGCCTTCTCCGGATCCGGTGCCGCGAGGTTGATGAGATAGGAGCCGTGGCTCATGACGGTCCGCAGCCCGGATTCGCCGCGGGCGCGGACGAAGGCGCCCGCCTCCGCGTCGTCCAGGGGCTTAGGCTCCCATTGGCGCTGATTGCGGGTGAAGACCTGAATGCAGTCCGCGCCGATGTCCGTACCCCGATCCGGGGCCGTGTGGACGCCGCCCTGGGCGGAGACATGGGCACCCGCCTGTATCGCGGTGGATTCCCGTTGTTCGTGCATTCGGGAAGCGGCTTTCTGCCTTTTCATTGGCGGCGATCAAGTTGTCGGCAGGAAGGCAACCGTAACCCGCGGAACCGCCGATGGAAAGCGCTCATCAGCGTATCCGCGGGCCGTGCGGGCGGAAGCCGCACATTGTGTGTGACGGAAATCGGGCCATTTCCAGGAGGTTAGCGCTTTCGACCGGTGGGGAGAGGCCGGTTCCTGGCCCTTGACCCGGATAAGTGGCTGTTCCCATGAATGAAGGAGTGCCCTATCCGTTTGCGGAGGAAAGAACGGGAATGTTGGAGCCGGCGAGGAAGGAAATAGGCCTGACTCGGGAACCGGATTGGGCATGATTCTTATGTTTGTGAGTGCTAACATTGCGGGCTTCCGCTTGGGGGGTATGAGCCCGAATGCCGTCGAGCCCCGGTCGCTAGTGGGCAGGAATTCCCAATGTGGTAGGCCAGGTTTGCGATTCTGAGAGGAGGGCGCCGTGTTCCGTTCCCAGGCTTCAAATTACATCAAGCAGCAGCTTTCCAACCTGGAGCAGCATCTCCAGGAGGAGAACCCCATCCTGGTGGATGTGGTCCGGAGCTTCCGCCGGCTCGACCGGGTAGGGTACCGAATGGGGCTCCTCGACCGCGACGAGTCCTATGCCATGTTCATCCCCTGGTGGCCCCTGATCTCCGTGCTGGGCACATTCTCCGCGGGGAAATCCAGCTTCATCAATCAGTATCTGCAGTACCCCGTGCAGAGAACCGGGACCCAGGCCGTGGACGACAAGTTCTCGGTCCTCTGCTACGCCGGCGATGAGCAGGTGCGGGAGCTCCCCGGCATCTCCCTCAATTCCGACGCCCGGTTCCCCTTCTATCAGATGAGCGAGGAGCTGGATAAGGTGGCGCCGGGGGAGGGCGAGCTGCTCGATTCCTACCTGCGCCTGAAGACCTGTCCGGCGCCCGAGCTGCGCGGGCAGATACTGATCGACTCCCCCGGATTCGACGCCGACGCGCAGCGTACCTCCACGCTCCGGATCACCGATTACATCATCGATCTGTCCGATCTGGTGCTGGTGTTCTTCGACGCCCGCCATCCCGAGCCCGGCGCCATGCAGGACACGCTCAGCCATCTGGTGGCGAACACCAACAGCCGCAGCGATTCCAGCAAGTTCCTCTACATCCTCAACCAGATCGATACGGCCGCCGCCGAGGACAACCCGGAGGACGTGGTTTCCTCCTGGCAGCGGGCCCTGGCGCAGGAGGGGCTGACGGCCGGCCGTTTCTATACCATCTACAACCCGGATTCCGCGGTGACCATCGAGGACGAGGCCAAAAAGCGGCGCTTCGAGTCCAAGCGGGACGCGGATCTGCAGGAAATCCACCAGCGTATGCGCCGCGTGGGCGTGGAGCGCGCCTACCGCATCATCGGCGATCTGGAGCGTACCGCCCGGGAGATCGAGGAAGAGCGGGTGCCGCAGTTGCGGCGGGCCCTGAAGCGGTGGGTCCAGGGGGTCTGGGTCACGGACGGCCTGTTGCTGCTGACCGCCCTGGTGCTGCTCGGCGGTGGCTCTGCCTGGATGGGCTACTGGAACGGTCTGCAGTTCCAGCCGCCCGAATGGCTGGCGGCGGTATTCGGTAGCGCGGTGGGCGCCATTTCGGCCTCGGTGGTCATTGTAGGGGGGCTCTTGTGGGCCCATTTTGGCGTGCGCCGTTGGATGGCCGGCAGGGTGACCCGCTGGATCGAGGCCACGTATCCCACTAGCCCGGTGCAGGAACAGCTGAAGCGGGCCTTCGCGCGGAGCACCCGGCCCTGGCGCAGCGCACTGACCACCAGTCCCGCCGGATGGGGACGCCCCGCCAGGAAGCGGCTGAAGGGCCTGATCGAAACGGCGGACGGCTACGTGCAGCGGCTGAATGACCGGTTCGCCAGCCCCTCGGGGGAAGGGCAGGGCGCGCCCGCTCCGGGCACCAGCCCCTCGGGCCCGGGAGGTGGTCGCAGGGGCGAGGCCGCGGACGAGCAATCCGACGAAGAGCCGTCCCGGGAAGAGGTCCCGCTTGGGCGGCAGACTGCGGCCCGTACCGCGGAATAGGCCACCCTCGGCCAAGGCGTTCCCCGCCCGTTTCCGCCGCTTTCCCCGGCCCCGGTCTCCGACCGGGGTCGGTTTTTGCGCGCCTGGTTTGGTATCCTTCCCGTCTTGCGCTCTCCCCGAGTCCCGAAGAAGCAGGAGGCATTCGTGCGCATCGCCCACACCATGCTCCGAGTGAAGTCCATGGACGACTCGCTCGATTTCTACACGAACAAGCTCGGCCTCGAGCTGCGCACCCACAAGGAGCTGCCGGGGGCCGATGCCGACCTGGCCTTCGTACGCGACCCCAAGTCGGGCCACGAGATCGAGCTCACCTATAACCATGACGGCCGGGACTACGACCTGGGCGACGCCTTCGGCCACATCGCCTTCTACGTGGAGAGCGTCGATGCCACCTATGAGGCGTGGCAGTCCCGCGGCGTGTCCTTCTCGCTAGCGCCCAAGACCATGAAAAACGGTACCCGGATCGCCTTCGCCGTGGATCCCACCGGCTATAAGATCGAGCTGATCGAGGCGCCCGAAAAGGCATGAGTGGATTTCCTTCCGTCTCGGGTAAACGCGCGTCAAGGGGAAGGGGCGGTCGTGCGCGCCCGGCCGGGAAGGCCGGTCCGCCGGTCGTTTCGGACAGCTCGGAGGGCAGGCACTGATGGCCAAGCCGGATGTTCTGGAGCAGCCGCTTACCGAGGAGCAGATCGAATCGGAGCTGAAGCGGCGGCGCAGGAAGACCATCGTATTGCGCTCCCTGCTGGCCCTGGGGTTCATCGGACTGGGCCTGGCGGGAGGATTGCCCCTCTATGGCGGGGCACGCGAGCTGGTTCCGGTGGTCCTTCTGGGGGTCGGGGTGGCCGGCCTGTTCCTGGAGGGCGTGGCGGTCATGGACGACATGGGAAAGGGGGGAGCCCCGCGTGTCCGCGACCTCAAGCCGGCGAAGGTGGCGGAGCAGAAACGGGCCATGGACTGGGCCGAGCACCACGAGCCCGTCAAACAGACCCTCGACGGGATCCTCCGGATCCGCCGCTGGGTGACCCGGGAGGAGTACCGGGCCATTGCCCGGTGGGTGAAAACGGATTTCCGGGGCGGATGAGGGGGCGGTGTTTCGCCCGCATGCGTCCCAGCACCACGAGCCACGACGTAGCCGGTTGGAGAGCACATTGAGCGAGAAGCCCTGGAGCGGCGCTTTCACCCAGCCCACCGACGAGTTCGTGGAGGCCTTCACCGCCTCCATCGACTTCGACAGGCGGCTGGCCAGGCAGGATATCGCGGGCTCCAAGGCCCACGCGCGTATGCTGGGCCGACAGGGCATTCTGTCGGAGGCGGACGTGGAGGCCATCCTGAAGGGTCTGGAGGACGTGCGCGGCGAGATCGAGGCGGGGCAGTTCCCCTATTCGGTCAGCCTCGAGGACATCCACATGAACATCGAGGCCCGCCTCACCGAGCGCATTGGCGATGCGGGCAAGCGGCTCCATACCGGGCGCTCCCGCAACGACCAGGTGGCCACCGATTTCCGGCTCTATGTCCGTGACGAGATCGACGCCATCCTGGCGGAGCTGGCCCGCTTCCGTGCTGCCCTGGCGGACACCGCCGAGCGGGAGGCGGACACGGTTATGCCCGGTTTCACCCACCTGCAGGCGGCGCAGCCGGTTACCCTGGGCCACCACCTGCTCGCCTATTTCGAGATGGCGCACCGCGATGCCGGCCGCTTCCACGACGCCCGCAAGCGGGTGAATCGGTTGCCACTCGGCAGCGGCGCCCTGGCGGGAACCACCTTCCCCATCGACCGGGAATGGGTCGCGGGCGAGCTGGGCTTCGACGGCGTCACCGAGAACTCCCTGGATTCCGTCTCCGACCGGGACTTCGCCGTGGAGGCGGCGTCGGCCTGCTCGCTGGTGATGGCCCATCTGTCGCGCCTGGCGGAAGAGCTGGTGATGTGGGCCTCGCCGCAGTTCGGCTTCGCCACGCTGCCGCAGAGCTTTTGCACGGGAAGCTCCATTATGCCGCAGAAGATCAATCCGGACGTGCCGGAGCTGGTGCGTGGCAAGACGGGGCGGGTGAACGGCGACCTCATGAGCCTGCTCACGCTCATCAAGGGCCAGCCGCTCGCCTACAACAAGGACATGCAGGAGGACAAGGAGCCGCTGTTCGACGCCCTGGACACGGTACGCGGCTCCCTGAAGGTCATGGCCGATATGGTCCCGGGTATCGAGTTCCACCGCGAGGCCCTGCGCAAGGCGGCCAGCGCCGGGTTCGCCACCGCCACCGACCTGGCCGATTACCTGGTCCGCAAGGGCCTGCCCTTCCGCGAGGCCCACGAGGTGGTTGGCAAGGCGGTGCGGCACTGCATCGACAACGGCCTGGAGCTGCCGGACATGGACTTGGCCACGCTGCAGGGCTTCTCGCATGTGATCGGCGCCGACGTCTACGAGGTGCTGACCCTGGAGGGCTCGGTGAGCGCCCGGGACCACGTCGGCGGCACCGCGCCGGCGCAGGTGCGTGCCGCCGTGCAGCGGGCCCGGCAGCGCATGGCGGAGGAAGGGACATGACCGGCAGGATACCGCTCCTGGTGGCCGTCGCCCTCGTTGTCCTCGGCGGCTGCGGCCAGAAGGGCCCGCTCTATCGTCCCGAACCGGAAACGCAGCAGGAGCGCGCGGAGAGCGCCCCCGACGCTGCCGAGCAAACCGCGGACTGAATCCGGAGACCGCCGTGCACCACTTTCATTACCGCGACGGCGTCCTGCACGCCGAGGATGTGCCGCTGCCCGCCATCGCCGAGTCGGTAGGCACGCCGTTCTACTGCTATTCCAGCGCCACACTGCGCCATCATTTCCAGGTATTCCAGGCCCCTTTCCGACATCGCGATCACCTCATCGCCTTCTCCGCCAAGGCCAACTCCAATCTGGCGGTACTGCACCTGCTGGGCCGCGAGGGAAGTGGCCTGGATATCGTCTCGCGCGGCGAGATGGCTCGGGGGCTGGCCGCCGGCATACCGTCGGAGCGCATGGTGTTCTCCGGCGTAGGCAAGCGCCGCGACGAGCTGGAGGCGGCCCTGGACGCCGGGATCCTGGCCTTCAACGTGGAGTCCGTGGGCGAGCTTGAGCTGCTCGACGCCGTGGCGGCCGCGCGTGGCCAGCCAGCGCCCGTGAGCCTGCGGGTGAACCCGGACGTGGATCCGCTCACCCATCCCTACATCGCCACCGGCCTGCGCGCCACCAAGTTCGGCGTATCCATCGGCGAGGCCCGCGATCTCTACGGACGCGCCGCGGCCATGCCGGGCATCGAGGTGGTGGGCGTGGACTGCCACATCGGCTCCCAGCTCACCTCCGTGGCGCCCTTCGTGGAGGCGCTGCAGCGGCTGCAGGCCCTCATGGTTGCGCTGGCCGAGGACGGCCACGCTATCCACCATCTGGACCTGGGCGGCGGTCTCGGCATTTCCTACCTGGACGAGGCGCCGCCCCACCCCGAGGATTTCGGCCGGGCCATCAACGAGCAGCTCGGCTACTGGCCGGGCAAGCTCATTTTCGAGCCGGGCCGGGTGATTGCAGGCAATGCCGGGATATTCGTCTCCGAGGTGCTCTATACCAAGGAGCAGCCGGACAAGCGGTTCGCCGTGGTGGACGGCGCCATGAACGACCTCATGCGGCCCGCCCTGTACGGAGCGGAGCAGGAGATCAAGCCCGTGCGCGAAGGAGGCGGCGATACGGAAGTAGTGGACGTGGTGGGCCCCATCTGCGAAACGGGCGATTTCCTGGGCAAGGACCGCCACCTGCCGAGGCTCGGGCGGGGTGACCAGCTCGCGGTGATGAGCGCCGGTGCCTACGGCGCCACCATGGCCTCCAATTACAACACCCGACCGCGCGCCCCGGAGGTGCTGGTGCATGGCGATCGCTTCGAGGTGGTGCGCCGCCGCGAAACCGTCGCGGAGCTCTACGCGCCGGAGCTCATTCCGGATGCGGACTGGTTCGAGGCCGGGTGAACGGCGAAGGAAACGCCGAGGTGCCGAGAAGCCAAGCAATCAATAGCACCAAATAATTCCATCAGTGGCTGCCCTCTATGGGAGGGGGTGGGCGCTGAACCGGTTCCGGCTGGGCTTACGCTGCAGCCGATCCGGAAGGTTGTTTCTTGCTTGGCGTGCCTTGACGGTTGCGTTGTCCGTTCTGTTGCCTGCGGTTAGCGGGATCATGGGGGAGGGATTTGAACCTCGAATTCGCCAAGATGCACGGCCTGGGTAACGACTTCGTCGTCTTCGACGGGGTCCGCCAGGCCGTGGAGCTGACCCGGGAGCGAATCCGCGCCATCGCCGACCGGCGCTTCGGCATCGGTTGCGATCAGGTGCTGGTTCTGGAGCCCGCCGAGCGGTCCGGCGTGGATTTCGCCTACCGGATCTACAACGCCGACGGCGGCGAGGTGGAGCAGTGCGGCAACGGGGCGCGCTGCGTAGCGCTTTTCGCCCGGGAGGCCGGGCTGACGGACAAGGACCGGCTGCGCCTGGAGACCCTGGGGGGCGAGATCATGCCCCGGATCCTGCCGGACGGGCGGGTTACCGTGGATATGGGGGTGCCGCATCTGGAAGGTGCGGACATCCCCCTCTCCGAGCCCGGAGAATGGGTTCGGGCCCCCCTGGAGGTGGCGGGGGAGCGGCGGCGGATCACCGCCGTTTCCGTGGGCAACCCCCATTGCGTGCTCGAAGTGGAGGACGCCACGGCCGCGCCGCTTTCCACCCTGGGCCCGGTGCTGGAGCACCATCCGCTTTTCCCCAACCGTGCCAACGTGGAATTCGTGGAGGTGCGTTCCCCGGACCGGATCCGGGTGCGGGTATGGGAGCGCGGAGCCGGGGTCACCCTGGCTTGCGGCACCGGCGCCTGCGCCTCGGTGGTCGCCGCGCGTCTCTGGGACCGGGTCGGGCCCCGAGCCGAAGTGGAGCTGGACGGCGGGAACCTGACCATCGAATGGGCGGGTCCGGAAGAGCCGATCCTGATGACCGGGCCCGCCGTGATCACCTTCCGCGGAGTCCTGGGGCAGTGGCCGGCCTCCCGGCCGGCCACTGCGGGCCCGTAGTAGAGGGGTACCCTCCGCCTCTCTTCCGCTCCGTCACCACGAAGACACTCGTCCATGCCGTCCCGGGCCGGCGGCGATAACCCCGCGTGCGCAAGGGCCCGGTTCCCAACCTCCTTCAAGAGTGAATCGTTCCGGCGCTTCCTCCCCGCCGCGCCTTTTGCCTCGATCCCCCCGCGCATCTTCCGCTCCGATACGACGAAGGCTAGTAGCCGCCGCCATCCGTGAAAATGTGATAAATAGCGCATATATACGGGAATGGGTAGCCCTGTTGACAACCACTTTGGCGTTTGAAATTTAATTTTAAGAAAGGGCATAATAGCGGTTGGCTGCCGATACATATGCAGCATTTAACATATGAATGCAAATACATATGACAAGGTTGAGCATATTCCCATGAGCAAGGACGAGACCGGCGACGCGCTGGAGATCGAGTCGATCTGCGCCCGCCATGAACAGCGCGAGGGGCCGTTGTTGGCGATCCTGCACGAGGTGCAGGAAGGTCACGGCTATATTTCGAACGAGGCGGTCGGCCGGATCGCCCACTATCTCAACCTGACCCGCGCCGAAGTCTACGGCGTGGTGACCTTCTATCCCGATCTGCGGGAGGAGCCCCCGCGCCCGCACATGCTGAAGGTCTGCCGGGCGGAGGCCTGCCAGGCCGCCGGGGGGCGCGAGGTCTGGGCCACCGCCGAGGCCATGGCGGCCGACCCGGACTGTCAGGTGGAAGTCGAGCCGGTGTACTGCCTGGGCAACTGTCCCTGCGGTCCGGCCGTCCAGATGGACGAGCGGACGCTGGGCCGTTTCACCCCGGAAAAAGTGAGCGCCCTGATCGCCGGTGCCAGCGGAGGTTCGTCGTCATGAACGTTTGCGTTCCCTGTGACAGCACGGCCGTTTCCATCGGCGCCGACGAGGTAGCCGATGCCCTGACCCGCAATGATCCGGCCATTACGGTTAAGCGTACCGGCTCCCGCGGCCTGTACTGGCTGGAGCCCATGGTGGAGGTGGAGCGGGACGGCCAGCGCATCGGCTACGGTCCGGTTACCGCCGGGGATATCCCGGGACTGCTGGACGCTCTGCGTAGCGGTGATACCGGACATCCCCTCTGTGTCGGCGACGTCGAGGCCTTGCTGGAGAGCCAGGGGCAGCGCCGGCTCACCCTGCGGCGTACAGGCGTGGTGGCCCCGGGCGAGTGGGCGGACTATGTCGCCAACGGCGGCACCGAGGGCCTGCGCAAGGCCCTAGACATGGAGCCCCAGTCCATCGTGGACGCCGTGAAGGAATCCGGCCTGCGCGGGCGGGGCGGCGCGGGCTTCCCCACCGGCATCAAATGGCAGACCGTCCACGACGCGGAGGCCACGCCCAAATACATCGTCTGCAACGCCGACGAGGGCGACAGCGGGACTTTCGCCGACCGCATGCTCATGGAGGGCGACCCCCTGGCGCTGCTGGAGGGCATGACCATCGCGGGCCTCGCCGTGGGGGCCGAGCAGGGCTACATCTACCTGCGCTCCGAATACCCGGATGCGCACCGGATGCTGGAGCGCGCCCTGGAGAGCGCCCGGACCAACGGCATGCTGGGGGACAGCGTGCTCGGATCCGGCAGGGCCTTTGACATCGAGGTGCGCATCGGTGCCGGGGCCTACATCTGCGGCGAGGAGACCTCCCTGCTGGAGAGCCTCGAGGGCAAGCGCGGCATGATCCGGTTCAAGCCGCCCCTGCCGGCCATTCAGGGCTTCCTCAGCCGGCCCACGGTGGTGAACAACGTAATCACCCTGGGAACGGTTCCGACCATTCTCGCCGAGGGCGCCGAGGTCCACAGCTCGCTGGGCATGAACAAATCCCGCGGCACGCTGACCATTCAGCTCTGCGGCAACGTGGCCCGGCCCGGCCTCTACGAGATCCCGTTCGGCGTCACCCTCGGGCACGTGATCAACGACCTCGGCGGCGGCTGCGCCAGCGGACGGCCCCCGAGGGCGGTGCAGGTGGGCGGCCCCCTCGGCGCCTATATGCCCGTGGAGCGTTTCGACACGCCCATGGCCTACGAGGAGTTCGGCGAGGCGGGCGGCATGATCGGCCACGGCGGCGTGGTGGTGTTCGACGACACCGTGGACATGGCCGCCCAGGCCCGCTTCGCGCTGGAGTTCTGCTCCATCGAATCCTGCGGAAAATGCACCCCTTGCCGCATCGGCTCGGTCCGCGGCCAGGAGGTCATCGACCGCATCACGGACGACGACGACCGGGAGGCCAACATCGCCCTGCTCCGCGAGCTCTGTGAAACGATGATCGAGGGCTCGCTCTGTGCGCACGGCGGCATGGCGCCGTATCCGGTGCTATCCGCGCTCAATCATTTCCCCGACGACTTCGAGCCCCGTACGACGGCCGCGGTCTAGCGATATCCAATAGGAGATAGCCATGGCGTCTCTAAAACCGATCGACTATGGAACCCCGGCGCGCCAGTCAGAGAGCCAGGTCACCCTGGAGATCGACGGACAGACGGTAACCGTGCCCGAGGGTACTTCGGTGATGCGCGCGGCCATGGAGGCCGGCATCGATATTCCCAAGCTCTGCGCCTCCGACAGCCTGGAGCCCTACGGCTCCTGCCGGCTGTGCATGGTCGAGATCGAGGGCAAGGGCGGCTATCCCGCCTCCTGCACCCTGCCGGCTGCGCAGGATATGCAGGTGCGTACCCAGAGCGAAAAGCTGAACCAGCTGCGAAGCGGCGTGGTGGAGCTGTACCTGTCCGACCACCCGGGCGAGAGCGTGACCGGCGAGGGCTCCGGCGACGACGAGCTGCTCCAGGTCGCCGACAAGCTCGGCGTCAAGGAGGTCCGCTATCCCAGCGGCCGCAACCACCAGGACGCCGAGGTGGACGTCTCCAACCCCTACTTCGCCTTCGATCCCACCCGCTGCATCGTGTGCTCGCGCTGCGTGCGCGCCTGCAACGAGGTGCAGGGCACCTTCGCCCTGACGGTGGACGGCCGGGGCTTCGGCTCCATGATCAGCGCCGGCACGGATCAGGACGATTTCCTGAATTCCGAATGCGTCTCCTGCGGTGCCTGCGTCCAAGCCTGCCCCACGGAGGCCCTGCTGGAGAAGGAAGTGGCCGAGCAGGGCGTTCCGGAGGAGTCGGTGGTCACCACCTGCGCCTACTGCGGCGTGGGCTGCTCCTTCCAGGCCGAGCTGAAGGACGACCAGGTGGTCCGCATGGTTCCCTACAAATACGGCAAGGCCAACCACGGCCATTCATGCGTAAAGGGCCGCTTCGCCTGGGGATACACCAATCACCCCGACCGCATCACCGCACCCATGATCCGCGACAAGGTCACCGATCCCTGGCGCGAGGTCACCTGGGAGGAGGCCTACGACTTCGCCGTCAAGCGCATCCAGTCCATAAGCGATGCGCACGGCCACAGTGCCCTGGGCGCCATCACCTCCTCGCGCTGTACCAACGAAGAGACCTATCTGGTCCAGAAGCTGGCGCGCGCGGTTTTCGGCACCAACAACGTCGACACTTGCGCCCGTGTCTGCCACTCCCCCACGGGCTACGGTCTCAAGACCGCCTTCGGCACCTCCGCCGGCACGCAGGGTTTCGACTCGGTGGAGGCCTCGGACGTGATCCTGGTGATCGGCGCCAACCCAACCGATGCCCACCCCGTGTTCGGCTCCCAGATGAAACGGCGGCTGCGGGAAGGGGCGCGGCTGATCGTGGTGGACCCGCGCGCTATCGATCTGGTCCGCACGCCGCACGTCGAGGCCGACTACCACCTGCAGCTCAAGCCCGGCACCAACGTGCCGCTGGTGAACGCCCTGGCGCATACGGTGCTGGATGAGGGGCTCGAGGACGAGGCGTTCATCAAGGAACGGTGCGAGGTGGACGAGTACGCCGAGTGGAAGGAGTTCATCCTGCGGCCCGAGAATAGCCCCGAGGCCGTTGCCGATATCACCGGCGTCGATGCCGAGAGCATCCGGGCGGCCGCCCGGCTGTACGCTACCGGCGGCGAGGCGGCCATCTACTACGGCCTGGGCGTTACCGAGCACAGCCAGGGCTCCACCATGGTGATGGGTATGGCCAACCTCGCCATGGCCACGGGCAACATCGGGCGCAACGGCGTGGGCGTCAATCCCCTGCGCGGCCAGAACAATGTGCAGGGCTCCTGCGACATGGGCTCCTTCCCGCACGAGCTGCCGGGCTATCGCCACATCTCCGATCCCGGCGTGCGCGACATCTACGAGAAGGAGTGGGGCGTTTCCCTGGACAGCGATCCGGGAATGCGCATCCCCAACATGATCGACGCCGCCACCAACGGCACCTTCAAGGCGCTCTACGTGCAGGGCGAGGACATCCTGCAGTCCGACCCCAATATCAAGCACATCGCCTCCGGTCTGAGCGCCATGGAGTGCGTGATCGTCCAGGATCTGTTCCTGAACGAGACCGCCAGCTACGCGCACGTCTTTCTGCCCGGCTCCACCTTCCTGGAAAAGGAGGGTACCTTCACCAACGCCGAGCGCCGCATCAACCGCGTGCGCAAGGTGGCGGAGCCGCCCGCCGGGAAGGCCGACTGGGAGATCACCCAGGATTTGGCGCAGGCGCTGGGCTATCCCATGAATTATTCCGATCCCAGCGGGATCATGGACGAGATCGCCCGCACCACGCCCACCTTTACCGGCGTCAGCTTCGACAAGCTGGACCGTCTGGGCAGCGTGCAGTGGCCGTGCAACGAGCAGCATCCGGAGGGCACACCGGTCATGCACGTGGGCGACTTCGTGCGCGGCCGCGGGAAGTTCATGCTGACGCCTTATGTGGCCTCGGATGAGCGGGCCAACCGGAAATTCCCGCTGCTGCTCACCACCGGGCGGATCCTCAGCCAGTACAACGTGGGGGCGCAGACGCGCCGCACCGGCAATAGCCTCTGGCACAGCGAAGATATCCTGGAGATCCACCCCTCCGACGCCGAGGTGCGTGGCATTGCCGACGATACCCTGGTGGCCGTGGCCAGTCGCATGGGCGAGACCACCCTGCGCGCCAAGGTGAGCGAGCGGGTGATGCCGGGGGTGCTGCATACCACCTTCCACTTCCCCGAGACCGCAACCAACGTGATCACCACCGAGTACGCTGACTGGGCCACCGAATGCCCCGAGTACAAGGTGACGGCGGTGGAGGTGCGGCCGTGCAACACCCTGTCCGAATGGCAGAAGCGCTATCTCGATACCCGGGAGCGCCAGCTGCGCATCGACGGCGAGCGTGTGCCGGAGGAATCTGGCGAGGAGGCCTGAAGTGCGACTCCAAGAGCCCGTCAATAAGCCGGCCCCGAAGGAGGCTTCCACCTTCGGGGTGGCGGGGCGGCTGGGGTTCCGGCGATGGACCGAAGACGGAGTCGAAAGCGATAGCCGGGCGTTTCCGGAAGAAGTGCCCATCGCCATGGTGGTCAACGACGACAACTATGCGGTCATGCTCGGCTCGCCCGCGGATCTGACCGACTTCGCCTACGGATTCCTGCACACCGAAGGCGTCATTCGGGATGTCGCCGAGGTGGATTCCGTGGACACGTTCGTCCGCCCGGAAGGTCAGGTGGTGCAAGTGCGCCTGCTCGGCGCCATGCCGGCGCAGATGCGCCGCGAGCGGCGGATCGCCGGCGTCAGCAGCTGCGGGCTGTGCGGCGTGGAGAGTCTGCGGGAGGCCGTGCGGCCCATCGCACGGGTTCCTGATGGCCCCGTGCTCGACGGAGTGGCCATCACCCGGGCCATGGCGCAGCTCGGCGACAACCAGCCCTACAATGCGGTTACCGGTGCCATGCATGTAGCCGCGTTTGCCGAGGCGGGGGGAGACCTGCTGCGGGCCCGGGAGGACGTGGGGCGGCACAATGCCCTCGACAAGCTGATCGGGGCGCTGATGCGTGACGGAATCACTCCGGAATCCGGGTTCATGGTTACCTCGAGCCGGTGCAGCTACGAGCTGGTGCAGAAGGCTGCGGCCTTCGGGGTCCGGCTGCTGTGTACCATCTCGGCACCGACGGCCCTGGCTGTCCGCCTGGCGCGGCAGGCCAACATCAGCCTGGTATCCCTGGTCCGCGGGGATTCGTTCATCGTGCTCGCGGGTAGCGAACGGATAGAAGGGACGGAGGCTTTAACCGATGGATGACACGAAGATGGTTCACCAAGCGAACCAGATCGCGGCCTATTTCGAGGTGTACCCGAAAGAGCGCGCCCGGCAGGGCGTTCTGGATCATATCCAGAAGTTCTGGCCCTCCGAGAAGCGTGCCGAGCTCGCCGCCTTCCGCAAGGGCGGGGGCGAGGGAATGCACCCGCTGGTGGAATGGGCCGCCGACCAGCTGGCCGAAGCGGCCGGGGAGCAGGTCCAGGGCTGAATCCGGTCCGGTCTCGCCGCATGGAAGGGGCAGCCCTCAGAGGCTGCCCTTTTTTCCGGGGAAAGTGGTTGCCAGCGGACCGCCGCTTTTGACTTCGATACCCGGATGGACGTATAATTTTCGGCTTTCGCGAGAGATGTCATCGGCACGGAGAGACGGTCAATGTTCGCGGTCATCGAGACGGGTGGAAAACAGTACAAGGTAAAGCAGGGCGATACCATTCGGGTGGAGAAGCTGGATGGTGAGCCGGGCAACGATGTCACGATCGACCGCGTGCTGATGGTGGCGGACGGCAGTGACGTCAAGGTGGGCCAGCCCGTGGTGGACGGCGGCAGCGTCAAGGCCACCATCAAGGAGCACGGCCGGGGCGAGAAGATCCGTATTTTCAAGAAGAAGCGGCGCAAGGGCTACACCAAGCGCCAGGGCCACCGGCAGGACTACACCGAGCTGGAAATCACCGGCATCCAGTCCTGACGGTATACGGGCCCCGTGGTTCGGTAGAGCAAAACGGAGTGTGAGGCATGGCGCATAAGAAGGCAGGCGGGAGTACCCGCAACGGTCGCGATTCCGAATCGAAACGCTTGGGCTTGAAGCGCTCCGGCGGTCAGGCCGTTAAGGCCGGCAACATCCTGGTCCGGCAGCGCGGAACCCGGTTCCATCCGGGTGCCAACGTGGGCCGGGGCAATGACGATACCCTGTTCGCCAAGGCCGACGGCCGCGTGGTGTTCGAGCGGAAGGGCCCCAAGCAGCGCAAGTACGTGAGCGTCGTCAACCACTAGACGCTCGCGTCCCGCAACGGGACCCGGCGGCCCCGCCACCGAAATCGGCCTCGGGCTATTCGGTGGCGGGGCCGCTGTCGTTTTGGGGCGCCGCGTACTGCGCGCCATTGCCGTGCGGGCCCGATAGGCCCGCCAGGCACGGTGTTCCCGTCCGGAAAAGTCGTAGGCGTTAGCCCGGCTGCTGCCGCAGGTTCCCTGGGAGCTGATCCATGCATTTTGTCGATGAGGCCAATATCCGTGTCCAGGCGGGCGATGGCGGCCACGGGGTGGTCCATTTCCGCCGGGAGAAGTTCGTCCCCAGGGGGGGGCCGGATGGCGGAGACGGCGGCAATGGCGGCGATGTGGTCCTGGTGGGGGACGAATCGCTGGCTACCCTGGTGGATTTCCGCTACCAAAAGAATTACCGGGCGGAGCGGGGCACCGACGGCGCCGGGCAGCAGCGCACGGGGCGGTCCGGCTCGGAATGTATGCTCCCGGTGCCGGTGGGCACCCAGGTCTTCAACGAGGAGACCGGCGAGCTGGTGGGGGACATCGTCAGTGACGGCCAGCGGCTGGTGGTGGCCAAGGGGGGGCGCGGCGGGCTCGGGAATGTCCATTTCAAGAGCAGTACCAACCGCACTCCGCGCCAGAGCACCGAGGGGAGCTCCGGTGAGCGATATGCACTGCGCCTGGAGCTGCGCCTCCTGGCGCACGTGGGTCTGGTGGGCCTGCCCAACGCCGGGAAATCCTCCCTGGTGCGGGCGGTGTCCGCGGCGCGTCCACGGGTCGCCGATTACCCCTTCACCACCCTGCAGCCCGTGCTGGGTGTGGTCCGGGTGGATCCCGAGCGTAGCTTCGTGATCGCCGACATCCCGGGCCTTATCGAGGGGGCCGCGGAGGGTGCCGGCCTGGGTACGCGGTTCCTGCGCCAGCTCGCCCGGAACAAGCTGCTTCTGCACGTGGTGGACCTGGCCCCGCCAGACGGTTCGGATCCGGCCGCCAATGTGCGGCGGGTGGAGCGCGAGCTGGAGAAGTACGACCCGGAGCTGCTGGGTCGCCAGCGGTGGCTGGTGGCGAATAAGATGGATCTCGTCCCCGAGACGGAGCGCCAAGACTGGCTGGATCTGCTCGCAGAGGAGCTGGGCTGGCCGGGTCCGGTGTACGGGATCTCGGCGGAAGCCGATATCGGGCTGCGGCGACTGGTAACCGACATCATGAGCGAGCTCGAGGGTGAACGCGAATCGGAGTGACTGCCAACGGGCGGCGCGGCGCTGGGTGGTGAAGGTGGGCAGCAGCCTGCTTACCCGGACGGGGGGCGGCTTGGCCCTGGACGCCATCGGCGAGTGGGTGCGCCAGCTCGCCGAGCTCGCGGGAGAGGAGGTGGAGCCCATCCTCGTCAGCTCCGGCGCTGTTGCCGCCGGCATGGGCCGGCTTGGCTGGCGCGAGCGGCCCTCCGCCATCCATGACCTTCAGGCCGCGGCCGCGGTGGGGCAGAGCGGCCTGGTGGAGGCCTACGAGGACCGTTTGGCCAGCCACGGGCTACTGAGCGCGCAGGTCCTCCTCACCCATGACGATCTGTCGGATCGCCGCCGATATCTGAATGCCCGCAATACCCTCCGCACCCTCCTGGAGCTGGGGGTTATCCCCATCGTCAACGAAAACGACACGGTGGTTACCGAGGAGATCCGCTTCGGAGACAACGATACCCTGGCCGCGCTGGTGGCCAATCTGGTGGAGGCCGATCTGCTGGTGATCCTCACGGATTCCGAGGGCGTGTTCGAGGCTGATCCGCGCGTGGATCCGCATGCATCTCTGATCCGGGAAGGCGAGGCGAGCGACCCGGCAATGCTCCGCGTCGCGGGTGGCGCGGGCAGCGCCGTGGGCACGGGCGGCATGCGTACCAAGATCCTCGCGGCGCGGCGGGCCGCCGGCTCCGGAACCGCCACCGTGATCGCCTCGGGCTATGAGGAGGACGGCATCCTGCGGCTCCGGCGGGGCCAGCAGCTGGGAACCTTCCTCCACCCGGGGCGGGACGTGCTGGCGGCGCGCAAGCAGTGGCTGGCCAACCAGCTACAAGTCCACGGCCGATTGCATGTGGACGCGGGGGCGGCCCGGGTGATCCGGGAGGAGGGGCGCTCCCTGCTACCCGTGGGAGTGACGGCCGTGGAAGGCGACTTCCGGCGGGGCGAGGTGGTTTCCTGCGTGGACCCGCAGGGGCGGGAGGTGTGCCGGGGACTGGTGAACTACCCGGCCCACGAGGTGCGCCGGATCAAGGGCGTGGCCTCCTCGCGGATCAGCGAGGTGCTCGGTTATCTGGATACGGAGGAGCTGATCCACCGCGACGATCTCGCCACGGTATAGAGAAAGGCGGTCCGCATCGCCGGACGGATCGACGCCCGGCGGGACCGGCGCGGCAGGACGCACAAGGCCGGCGACCCGGTGGGGTCCTTCCCATGCCGCCCGGGTAAGGGCGGACGGGAGGGCCCCAGCGTACCCGTGCCTGCGTTAGGAGAGCTGCTGAACCTTGCGGGTCAGCCGGCTGACGGTGCGGGCGGCGGCGTTGCGGTGGATAACGCCCTTGCCGGCGATGTTGTCGATAATGGACACGGCCGGGGCGAGATTGGCCTCGGCGGTCTGCTTGTCGCCGTTGGCGACGGCCTTTTCCACCTTCTTGATGGCGGTACGCATGCGGGACTTGTGATGCTGGTTGCGCTGCCGGCGCTCTTCGTTCTGGCGCACGCGCTTGCGGGCTTGGGGCGTATTCGCCACGCTCGCTTCCTCCTGTCGGGCCTTCGGTATTCGCTGGGTCGTCGATCAATCTTTCCCCGGGTTCGGGGAAACGCGTATTATCCCTTGCTTTGCGTGCCCGTGTCAAAGCCTGGAAAGCTCCGCACGGGTCGGGCCATGACCAACCACCGCAGGCACTCCGGAGGCCCCCTTGGCCGGCTTGTTCCGTTCCACGGCGACCATCGGATCCATGACGCTGATCTCCCGCATCCTCGGCTTCGTCCGGGACATGGTGCTGGCGCGGGTATTCGGAGCGGGGATGGCCACCGATGCCTTCTTCGTCGCCTTCAAACTGCCCAACTTCTTCCGCCGCATGTTCGGCGAAGGGGCCTTCGCCACCGCCTTCGTGCCGATCTTCACCGAATACCGGGAGCACCGGAGCGAGCACGAGCTGCGCGGGCTGCTGGCGGCGGTTTCCGGAGTCCTGGCCACGGTGGTTGCCGGGGTGACGCTGCTGGGCGTCCTTGGGGCGCCCTACCTGGTTTGGGTCCTGGCTCCCGGGTTCGGGGACCAGCCCGAGAAGCTCGCGCTCACCGCGGACCTCCTGCGGATAACCTTCCCTTATCTCTTCTTCATCTCGCTGGTGGCCCTGGCGGGCGGGGTCCTCAACACCTTCAGCCGATTCGCCGCCCCCGCCTTCACCCCGGTGCTCCTGAACGTGGCAATGATCGTGGCGGCGGCGGTGGCGGCTCCCTATTTCGCGCAGCCCATTACGGCCCTGGCCTGGGGAGTGCTGGCGGGCGGGGTTTTGCAGTTTCTGTTCCAGTGGCCGTTCCTGCGCCGGATCGGCATGGCCCTGTGGCCGCGCTTCCGTCCAGGGCATGCCGGGGTGCGCCGGATCGTGCGGCTAATGGGGCCGAGTATGCTGTCGGTGAGCGTGGCTCAGATCAGTATCCTCATCGATACCATCCTGGCCTCCCTGCTGGCGGGCGGCAGCGTCTCCTACCTCTACTACGCGGACCGGCTGGTGCAGTTCCCCCTGGGGCTGTTCGGTATCGCGCTGGGAACGGCGATCCTTCCCACCCTTTCCAGGCTGGTGAGCAACGGCCGCAGTCAGGAGTACGCGACCACCCTGGATCAGGCCCTGCGGACCATCCTAACCATCGGTATCCCGGCTACGGCGGGGCTGGTGCTGCTGGGGTATCCTATTATCGCCACGCTGTTCCAGTATGGAGAGTTCGGAGCCCACGCGACCGTACGCACCTACCAGGCGCTGGCGGCCTACGCCGCAGGGCTGGTGGGCTTCATCGGCGTGAAGGTTCTGGCGCCAGCCTATTACGCCCAGCAGGATACCCGAACACCGGTGCGGGTGGCCGTATGGGCGCTGACGGCGAATATCCTGCTCAACCTCGCGCTCATAGGCCCCTTGGCCCATGCGGGACTCGCCTTGGCCACCAGCCTAGCTTCTTTCCTGAACGCGGGGCTGCTGCTGCGGGTATTGATGGCGCGCGGACTGTTTCGGCCCGAGCCAGGCTGGGCGCTGCATCTGGGCAAGGTGACGCTATCGGTGGCGGTCATGGCGCTGACCGCCTGGCTGGTGACGCCTCCCCAGGAGGTGTGGGACCGGGCGAGCGCCTGGATGCGCGCCCTGAATCTATTCCTGGTGGTGGGCATTACCGGGCTGACCTACCTGGTCGCCGCCTGGCTCCTGAACGTGGACGGCGTGCGCCGGGTGCCGCGTCTGCTCGCGGTGCGCCTTTTTGACGGTGGTAGGGGCGGGCGATAAGGTTGTCCGTTTGTCCGTACCGGGGCCGACGCGTCCCGCTGTCGAGCCGTCCCCGCTCGGGGTCTGGTAGGTTGGAGATCGACAGGCCCTATTCATGGAACCGGATGGGTTGAAGGCCGAATCATGGAGTTGATTCGCGGTACCCAAAGCCTCAAGCCGCATCATCGCCGCTGCGTGGCTACCATCGGCAATTTCGATGGTGTGCATCGGGGGCATGCGCGCCTGCTGGATCGGGCCAGGGAGCGGGCGGATGCCCTGGGAGTGCCCGCCTGTGTGGTCACCTTCGAGCCCCATTCCAAGGAGTTCTTCGCTCCGGAGCAGGCACCGGCCCGACTCACCGACCTGCGCGGCAAGGTGGCGGTACTGCGCGAGCATGGCGTGGACCGGGTGCTGGTCCTGCCCTTCAACCGGGCCCTGGCCTCCCTGAAGCCCGAGGCCTTCATGGACCGGGTGCTGGTGGATGGACTGGGGGTCCGCCACGTGGTGGTGGGGCACGACTTCGTCTTCGGCAAGGGTGCCAAGGGCTCCATCGCCGATCTGCGTCGGCACGGCGGGCAGCGCGGCTTCGCCGCCGAGGAGATCCCGGAGTACCGGGAGGATGGCCGGGCCGTTGGGTCCACGGCAATCCGGAAGGCGCTGGCCGAAGGAGATCTGGACGAGGCCGCGCGCCTGCTCGGGCGGCCCTACAGCCTGTGCGGCCGGGTGATCCACGGCGACCAGATCGGCCGCGATCTGGGCTTTCCCACTCTGAACCTCCATATGCACCATCGCCGGCTGCCCGTGGAAGGGGTGTTCGCCGGGCGGATTCACGGCGGGGGGCTGCACGGGCATCCGGCGGCGGTGAGTGTGGGGACACGACCCGCCATAAAGGGAATCGACGTGCGGGTGGAGGCCCACCTGCTGGATTTCCAAGGTGACCTGTACGGCGCTCGGGTGGAGCTGGTGTTCGAGCGCTTCCTGCGGGAGGAGTGGAATTTCCCGGATCTGGACAGCCTCAAGGCCCAGATCGACGCCGACGTCCGGGAAAGCCGCGAGCATTTTGGCCTACCCCTGGAATAGGCCCGACGAATCCCGTCTGAAATGATACCATTGGCCCCTTTCGGCCAAGCGGCGTAGGTTGCCGGCTCCGCGGCGGCCCGGACAGGCTCCCGGCGGAAGGTTCCGCCGGCGGGTGCCCGTGCCGCCGCCGCGTGCCATTGGTGCGCGCCATGCAGTCCCCGCCGCCGGGCCGATGAGCACCGTTCCCAATCGCCTCCGAACCCGGCAGCGACCATGAGCTATAAAGAGACGCTGAACCTCCCCAAGACCGAATTCCCTATGCGCGCCGGCCTGCCCAAGCGGGAGCCGGAGCAGCTCGCCCGCTGGGAGGAGAACGACACCTACCGCAAGGTTCGCGATGCGGCCAGGGGCCGGCCCAAGTTCATCCTCCACGACGGACCGCCCTACGCCAACGGCCACATTCACATCGGCCACGCGGTGAACAAGGTTCTCAAGGACGTCATCTGCAAGTCGCGCCACCTGGCGGGCTTCGACGCCCCTTACGTGCCGGGCTGGGACTGCCACGGCCTGCCCATCGAGCAGAAGGTGGAGGAGCAGCTGGCGGAGGCCGGGGAGCAGGTCTCCGCCGCCGAGTTCCGGCGCCGCTGCCGGGAGTACGCCCAGACCTACATCGACGTCCAGCGCGACGAGTTCAAGCGCCTTGGCGTGGCCGGGGAATGGGAAGCCCCCTACGTCACCATGGACTACGCCTACGAGGCGCAGATCGTCCGCGAGCTGGGCAAGGTGCTGGAGGCGGGCAACATCTACCGTGGCGCCAAGCCGGTGCATTGGTGCGTACAGTGCGGCTCCGCCCTGGCCGAGGCGGAGGTGGAGTACCACGACCGCAGCGATCCGGCCATCGACGTTGCCTTCCCCGCGGCCGAAGGCCTGGAGGCCGCCTGCCCGGGCGCGGGCGATAACGTGGCCGCGGTGATCTGGACCACCACACCCTGGACACTGCCCGCCAACCGCGCGGTGGCGGTGCATCCGGACCTGGAATATGTGGTCATCGAGGGCGGCGACCGCCGCTACCTGGTGGCCCAGGAGCTGGCCGCCGATGTGGCCGAGCGCTGGGGCCTCGGCGAGCCCGAGGTTGTGGCCCGCTGCCGGGGTCGCGACCTGGAAGGCGTTCGCCTGTACCACCCCTTCCTGGAGGACCGTGCGGTTCCGCTGATTCTCGGCGAGCACGTGACCATCGAGGCGGGCACGGGCTGCGTCCATACCGCCCCTGGTCACGGCCAGGACGACTACCAGGTGGGGCTGCGCTACGACCTGCCCGTGGATACCCGGGTGGATGAGGCAGGCCGTTTCAAGGAGGACACCCCCCACTTCGCCGGCCAGGAGGCCCTGAAGGCCAACAAGAACGTGGTGGCACTGCTGGAAGAGCGCGGCATGCTGGTCCACAGGGAAGATCTGGCCCACAGCTACCCGCACTGTTGGCGCCACAAGATCCCGGTTCTGTTCCGCGCCACTCCCCAGTGGTTCATCAGCCTTTCGGAGAACGACCTGCGCGGCCGGGCCCTCGCCGCCATCGGAGAAACCGAGTGGGTCCCGGCGAGCGGCGAGCACCGCATCCATGGCATGGTGGAGAACCGTCCGGACTGGTGCATCAGCCGCCAGCGCCTGTGGGGCGTGCCGCTTACCCTGGTGGCCTGCGACGGCTGCGGCGAGCCCGTGGAGGACCCCGCGGTCATGGAGGCGGTGGCGGAGGCCGTGGAAGCCAGGGGGGTAGACGCCTGGTTCGACATGGATCTCGCCGAGGTGGTGGCCCCGGACCGAGCCTGCGCCCACTGCGGGGGTGGCAGCTTCCACAAGGTGGAAGACATCCTCGACGTCTGGTTCGACTCCGGGGTTTCCCATGCAGCCGTTCTGGAGAAGCGCGACGACCTGCAATCCCCGGCCGACCTCTATCTGGAAGGATCCGACCAGCACCGCGGCTGGTTCCAGTCCTCCCTGATCGAGTCGGTGCTGACCCGCGGCCGCGCCCCGTACAAGGGCGTGCTCACCCACGGCTTCACCGTGGACGCCGAGGGCAAGAAGATGTCCAAGTCCGCGGGCAACGTGGTGGCCCCGCAGGACGTCATGGAGCGCCTCGGCGCCGACATCCTGCGCCTGTGGGTCTCCGCCCAGGACTACAGCGGCGACATCCGCATCTCCGACGAGATCCTGGACCAGCTCGCCGGGGCCTACCGCCGCATCCGCAACACCGCCCGTTTCATCCTCGGCAACCTGGCGGGCTTCGAGCCGGAGCGCGACGCCCTGGAGACCGATGACCTGCTGGAGATGGACCGCTGGATCCTGGCGGAGGCCGCTGAGGTGCAGCGGGACGTGGCGCGCGCCTACGAGGACTATGCCTTTCACCGTGTCTATACCCGGGTGCATCAGTTCTGCGCGGAGACCCTGTCCTCCTTCTACCTGGATATCCTCAAGGATCGGCTCTACACCATGCCCGCGGAATCCCGGGGCCGCCGCTCCGCGCAGACCGCCATGCACCATGTCCTGGAGGCCCTGGTGCGCTGGCTGGCGCCGGTGCTGTCTTTCACCGCCGAGGAGATATGGCGGCACATGGCCGGGGAACGGAGCGAGAGCGTGCTCCTGGAGACCTATTACGAGCTACCGGAGGTGAGGGAGCCGGAGACCCTGTGCACGCGCTGGGCGCGCATGCGCGCGGTCCGCACCGCCGTGGACGGGGTGTTGGAGCCCATGCGGGCGGACAAGACCATCGGCTCCGCCCTGGATGCCGAGGTGGATCTGTTCGCCGACGGGGAGCTCAAGGTCCTGCTGGACGCCTATGCGCCGGAGCTGCGCTTCATGCTGCTTACCTCGGAGGCCCGGGTGCGCTCCGCGGAGGAGGCCCCGAAGGACGCGGTCGCCGTCGAGGAGCCGGCCGGGCTGCGGCTGACCCCCCGGGTCAGTGAAGCGCCCAAGTGTGGACGCTGTTGGCACCGTCGGGAAACGGTGGGCACGCACGCCGAGCATCCCGACCTTTGCGACCGTTGCGTCGCCAACATTGACGGGGGCGGGGAGGAGCGGGAGGCCATCTAGGTCGCCATATCTCCCGCAACCGGATACGAAAACGAGAGGCGGTTCGGATGGCTTGGCCTTGGGTCCTGGCGGCTGTCATTGTAGTGATTGATCAGGTAACCAAGAATCTCGTTCAGGCGGCCCTGGCGCCGGGAGAGGGGATCATTCTGATTCCCGATTTCCTCAATCTGGTGCATGCCCACAACCGGGGGGTGGCCTTCGGTATGCTGGACGGTGCCGGAGGATGGCAGGTGCCGTTGCTGGCGGTAGTGACCTTCGGGGTGATTATCGCGCTCGGGGTCTGGCTGTTCCGGCTGGGGCGCTCCGAGTGGGGGACCCGTTTGGCCCTGGGGCTGATCCTCGGAGGCGCGGTGGGCAATCTGATCGACCGGGTTTGGCTTGGTTACGTGGTGGACTTCGTCGATGTCCATTGGAAATCGGTGTACCACTACCCTGCCTTCAACGTGGCGGATTCGGGCATTACCCTGGGCGCCATGGTGCTGGTGGGCGTGCTGATCCGCGAGGAGCTGGCGGTACGCCGCGACCGGGCCCGATAAGTTAACGTACCCATTGGAGGTCGCACCTCCGAGGAGATAGTTCATGGAAATCCTGCTCGCCAACCCCCGCGGTTTCTGCGCGGGGGTGGACCGCGCCATCGAGATCGTCGAGCGGGCTCTGGATAGCTTCGGCGCGCCGATCTACGTCCGGCACGAGGTGGTCCATAATCGTCAGGTAGTGGACGACCTGCGGGAGAAAGGGGCGGTATTCGTCGAGGAGGTGGACGAGATTCCCTCCGGGGAAACGGCTATCTTCAGCGCGCACGGGGTTTCCCAGGAGGTGCGCGAACGGGCCAAGGCTCGCGACCTCAAGGTCTTCGACGCCACCTGTCCGTTGGTAACCAAGGTGCATATCGAGGTGGTTCGGCACCACAAGGAGGGCCGCGAGGTGGTCCTCATCGGGCACGCTAATCACCCCGAGGTAGAGGGCACCATGGGACAAGTGGATGGCGGCATCCATCTGATCGCCACGGAGGAGGAAGCCGCCAAGCTGGACGTGGCGGATCCGGACAACCTGGCCTACGTCACCCAGACCACCCTCTCCGTGGACGACACCGTTGGCGTGGTGCGGGCCCTGAAGGAGCGCTTCCCCAATATCACCGGGCCGCGAGGCGACGACATCTGCTACGCCACCCAGAACCGCCAGGACGCTGTTAAGAAGCTGGCCGAGCAGGCCGAGCTGATCCTCGTGGTTGGCGCGCCCAACAGCTCTAACTCCAACCGCCTGGTGGAGGTGGCCTCCCGGCTCGGTGTCCCGGGGCACTTGGTCCAGAGTGCGGAAGACATCGATCCGGCATGGGTGGAGGGCCGCGATACCATCGGTGTGACCGCGGGTGCCTCGGCACCCGAGAGCCTAGTCCAGGGCGTGATCACCCGGCTACAGAACCTGGGCGGCGGCCAGCCACGCGACCTTGAGGGTCCCGAGGAAGGGGTGCATTTCCAGATTCCGGTGGCATTGAGAAGTTAGCTTCCGACGGTTTTTGTCGACAAAAAGTCTCCCCGCCTGCCTCATTTTGTCCTTTTCCGGACATTGCAGCCCTCTCCAATAGCCAGCTAAACAGTACGGTCCGGTTCTTGCAGATCAGGAGATTAGTCATGATCTGCAAGGGCCTGGACTGTCCTGTGAATGGCTGGCAGAGTCCTTCAACGCATGGCGAACGCTCTATAAAGGGGGCATACATGACGCGTTCTCTCCCACTTTCCCTCCTAGGCGGGTTTTTCCTGTTTTTTGCGCTTACGGCCCATGGCCTGACGGTGGAGGGCCCGGTTTCGCGCGCCACGGACAATGCAATCGTGGTGGACGGTACCCACTTCCTGGTGGATGGAGAGACCATGGTCGAGCTTGCCCCCGCCCAGCGGACCGAAGAGGGAGCCGGCCGGCGCCGGCCCTATGATCCGGCGCATTTGGACGATGCGGCCAGCGTACGGGTTAAAGGTGTCGGGCGCCGTGCCGAAGTGATCCGCGTTTTGCCATATGAAGCGGACCCGCAAGGGGAACGGGGGGATTAATGGGATCCGTACTGAAGCGGCTGGCTATCGGTTGCGCCTCCGGGGCGGTTCTCGGGCTGCCGGTCCATGCCGTTGCCCAGAGCATGAGCGATTATTGCTACGAGAATCCGGCCATCGGCACGTCCGTCAAGCCGAATATCATGCTGATGCTGGACAGCTCGGGCAGCATGGAATACATGGCCTACAACAACGGCCCGGCCTATGACTCGAGCCGGACCTACTACGGATACGCGGACGTCGATGCCTGCTATACCGAACCGAACGATGGCACCAACACGCAGGATGATTACGAGTTCGTTACCGGGTCTTCCCTGAGTGGATCCAATCTCCCGGAAAATCCCTCGGCCGCCGATTGCGGGGTGAGCGGCTCCTACTCCTACCTGAAGAGCGGCAATTATCTGAATTATCTGGAGATGGAACGGATCGACGTGGCCCGCAAGGCCCTCATGGGCGGAAAGACGAGCCCGCGCATCTCCAGCGGCAAGGACATCAATACCTACATTACCGAGGAGGGGGACACCTTCACACCGAGCGATGCCTCGGAAAACAAGAACCCCTCCGGGATCATCCAGGATGTGGCCAACGAGGCCAGGTGGGGCGTGGCGGTATTCGGCAAGAACGCCGACGGCGCCGAAGTGAAGGTGGATATCACCAAGAGCAATCTCACCGATACCTATACGGGCATCGAAAACTGGGATCCTGGCGGAAATACCCCCCTGGCCGAGGCGCTTTGGTCGCTTTCCGGGTATTTTGCCCAGACCGGGGATCCGGGGGAAATGCCCGACTCGATCAATGCCGGAAGTCAGGAAGGCCCCCGGTACGGCGGGGGCGATTATTCGGTGAACGACAACAGCGATCCCCTGAACTACGGCTCCGGGGGCTCCCCCGAGTATGCGTCATGCGCGGACAGCTTCGTGCTTTACGTAACCGATGGGGCGCCCACGGCGGATGAGGACACGCCATCCGATCTTCACTCCTACAATAGCAATCCGAGCACCGGCACCACCCACGACAGCGATATCGACCATTCGGGATATCTTGAAGACGTGGGCTTTTACGCCCGGGTGAACGACTTCCGCAGCTCCTCGGCGGGCTATAACGAGATCTCCGGCGACCAGAATCTGATCCTGTATCCCCTCTACGCCTTCGGGTCTGACGCCAGTGCCCGCGATCTGCTGAAAAAATCCGCTGTGACCGGGGGCTTCGAGGACCTCGATGGTGACGGCGTACCCTATTACGACGACTCGGGCTGTAGCCTGGGCTCGGCGAACTCCGACAGCCGGTGTGCTGAATGGGACGAGGACGGCGACGGCGACCCGGACAATTATTTCGAGGCGCAGGACGGTTCGGAGCTGGAGAGCAAGCTGCGACAAGCCATCACCGCGATCCTGGAGCGCGCTTCCAGCGGCTCCACCGTGGCCACCATCTCCACCCAGACCCGTAGCGGCGGGACCCTGCTCCAGGCCTATTACCTGCCTCAGAGCACGGAGACCGGCAGCGCCGGTACGTACAATCTATCCTGGAAAGGGTATCTGCGCTCGTTATGGACGGATCCGGTCGGCAATCTGCGGAATGACGCCGGATCCAACGACGATCTTGTCCTGGATGAGGACAAGATCCTGCAGTTCTTCTTCGATACCGGAGACCAGCAGGTGAAGGCAACGTTGTTTCCGGATGACGGCAGCGTGTCCGGCTCCGTCGCTTCCGACAACGTGCCTGACACCTGCGACGCGGGATCCAGCGCGGTAACCACCAAGCCCAACGTGGATGTGGCACCCCTTTGGGAGGTTGGCGAGGAGCTTGCCGCGCGGGATCCCGGCGATACCACCGACGGCATCAACGCCAACACGGGCTCCAATACGCCCAACCGGGATATCTGGTTCAACTACAACGGCGGGGATTCCAGTCTCAGTGCCTACGACAGCTCCAGAGGGATGACCCGCTTCGATGCGACTTCCGCGGTGGCGTCGGCGTTGGCTCCCTATTGGGATCTCGGCGCTGGGGGAACACCGAATAGTGCCGAGGACCTGATCAAGTACCTGCGTGGCTATGACAACCCGAACGGCAACACTGCGGACTTCCGGCTGCGACAGGCGGAGAACGCCTCCAGCGAGACGGCGCAGGATGTATGGAAGCTGGGGGCGGTGGTGACCTCCACGCCAAGGGTGCTCCGGGACCAGCCGGTATCCCGGTATGCCGATGGTCAGGAGACCTACAATGCGTTCAGCAACTCCTCGGCGGTAACCGATCGCGAGTCCATGGTATTCGTGGGCGCCAACGACGGAATGCTGCATGCCTTCTACACTGGAGAGGTAACCGAGGGCAGCGGCAGTACCCAGGCAACATTGAACGGCTCGAACATAGGCGAGGAGGCCTGGGCTTTCATTCCGGAGAACGCGCTCCCCTATCTGCGCTGGTACCACCGTATGGACTCCAAGTGCATGGTGCCCACCGTGGACTACCGGGTGCAGCTCGTGGACGCCGCCATCGGCGCACCCGCTGACGGGGATGTATCCGGAACCAGTCAGCCCTCGGACGGCAGCGATTGGCGCACGCTTCTGGTGGGTACCATGGGCTTCGGCGGCCAGGAAATCAGCTGCGGGGATATCGATGGAGACGGGAGCGGAGGGGATCTGCGCAGCTCGTCCCTGTTCGTGCTGGATATTACCAACCCGCAGGATCCCGCCTTCCTCTGGGAGCAGCGCCTTCCGGATAGCTCCCTGACCCTGACCTATCCATCCGTGGTGCGACGGGCCAGCGATAACGGCGATAACGGCAATTGGTATCTGGTTCTGGGGAGCGGACCCATGGATCCGGAGGCGACCAGCTTCGCCGCCACCCCCAAGCTGTTCGTTTATGACCTCCGGACCGGCGGCAAGGAAGGGGAGATCGACCTAACCAGCTCCGCGAAATTCAAGAACGGTAACAATGTCGGCAACAATGCGGACGTCGCGGTGGGTGAGCCGCTTTCCCTGGATCCGGACCAGGACGACCTCACGGACAGTGTCTACTTCGGGACCTATGGAGCCGCCGGCTCGGGTCTGGGAAGCTTGTATCGGCTGCATACCCAGGACAATGCGAATCCCGCTAACTGGATGGTGAGCCGGGCCGCCGGCTTCAGCGGCGGCGGGCGTGCGGTATTCGCCGCCCCGGGTGTGGCGCGGGACAGTCGCGGAAACGTGTGGGTCTACGGTGGAACCGGACGTTTCCTCGGCCCCGACGACAAGACGAACAACGCCGATCCCCAGTACCTGTTCGGCTATATTGATGACTGCTGGGGGGACGGAGTATCCGATTCCGCCACCTGCGGAACCGGGGTTACCGTGGAAAACGACCTGGTGCGGGTGGACGAGATCCAGGTTACCGGAACGGCCTCCCAGTACGAATGCCGCTGCGGAGGGACCTACTTCGGTGAGGCCACGGAGAGCGGGGGAACCTATTCCTGCCCCTCCGGAGCCGATCTGGTGGTGACCGGTACCGATAGCGAGAGCTATAGCGGTGGCACCTGCGGAGGTACCCTTACCTGTAGCGGGAGTGGTGATACCGCCTTCGAGAAAATCCGGGCCGGTATCGAGAGCGAAGGGGGCTGGTATAGGGCGCTTACCGGGGAAATGCGGATCTTCAGTCAGCCCACGGTGCAGAGCGGCCTGGTGAACGCCCTCGGATTCACGCCCGATACCGATATCTGTGGCTTCGGGGGGACGAGCCAGTTCATCGCCGTGGATTACCGTACCGGCACCCCGCCCGCTCGTCCGGTGTTCCTTAGCTCAGAGGGCTTCAACCCAGAGGGCAACAACGAGATTTCCGCCGGAATCAGCCTGGGCAAGGGGGTGCCGCCCCTGGGAGAAGGCTTCGCTGCCATGCCGGGCTCGGGGGAAGGGGAAGTGAAAGCCCTGACCCAGACCAGTACGGGGCAGGTCAGCAGCACCAGCCAGCAAGGGCAGCAGATGCGTTCGGGGATTCTCTTTGTCCGGGAGCCGTGAGGTGACTTCTCGGGGGGAGGGGGGCATGACCCTTATGGAGATGGTGGTGGGGCTGGCCATCTTCGCCATTTTGGCCGGCATCGCCTGGCCCAGCTATACCGGCTGGCAGGAGCGGGAGGGGTTGAGCAGTGCTTTCATGCAGGTGAAAGCCGCATTGTCCCGCGCTCGGGCCAGCTCCGTACAGCAAGGACTCTATTGGGGGCGAGTGACCTACAACGGCAATACCTGCCAGAGGCTCTGGTTCGGGGTCCAGTTCAACCCGGGAAATGCCACGCTGGACCATCAATATTACTGCGAATCGCCTCCGGGGGATCAGGTCATGGATGCGGGAGAAATCCGGACCCTCCGGACCACGGACCTGGCGAGAGAGGTGGCCGTTACCCTGTCCACCACATTGCCCAACGACCGGGTATTTTTCCGGAAGGCAGGGACCGCCAGCAATTTCAATATCAACCAGAGCGTTACCTTGGGGGCTGGTGGAGAGAACGAGGTGGTGACGCTCCTTCCCACGGGGCGGATCGGTGAATAGGCTGCGGCGGGTGCGGGAAACCGGCGAAGGGGGCTTCACCCTCATGGAAGCCCTGGTGGCGCTGACCATCTTCGCCATAGGAACGCTCATGATTGTCCCTACCATGTTTACCTGGGTCCGTGCCAACAGTGTCAGCCTTCAGCGGGATGAGGCGGTGCGCATACTGCAATCCCAGGTTGCGCATTTGAGCCAGATGAGCGTGGATCAGGCCCCCTGGACCGATATCAGCAATACCGCGTCCAATTATTCGCAGGCCCGGGACCTTCTGGATGGCATGTCGGAGTCCGCGTTGACGGATCTTGGCACTGCGTCCGGGTTCTCCACGCCGGTGTCCACTCCCAGCGTCGGCATGACCGCCTCCGTTTCCTACGGTGTGGTGGGAATCGTGGATGCCGGCGGCAACACCCTGAGCCAGGTGATGCGCTTGCGGATTACCTGGGACGGGCCGGCCGGGAGCCAGTTGGCTGAAGAGCGGTTGGTGGAGCGATGAGCGTGTATCGAGTGGTGGCCGTCTCCGCACGGAGCACATCCAGGGGATTCTCCCTGGTGGAGCTGCTGGTGGCCATGGTGGTGGTGGGGATCTTCCTGGGCGCGGTCTTTGGAACCTTCATCAACTTCCTGACAGAGAGCGGCGAGCAGGCCACACTCAGCAAGCGCAGCTTCGATACCCGGCTGGGACTGGATCAGGTGCGCAGCGATCTCCAGAAGATCGGCTTCGGGGTAGCGGATCCGCAGCTACCTGCAACAGTAACCGGGGATAACCAGAGCCTGACTTTTCGGTCCACAGCGGTGCATAGCCAGGGGGCAATGGCAGGGATTCAGGGCGTGCTCTATGAGAGCGGAGGCACCCTGACCGCAAACGATTGGCTGGGTAGCAATATTGCCGGCACGCAGCCGGGTGTGGTCATGACACCCGACCGGGAATTGCTCCAGACCGTCCAGCTCCAGAATGTCACTGTTTCTCCGCGAAATCTTTTCTTCCCTGCACCAAACGCCACGACCAGCGGGTATTATTACGAGCGTACCTATTATCTAGGAGGCGGCGGGACGGGTGCCGGCTGCGCCGACAGCAACGTCAGCAACCTGCTATTCCAAGACGCATCCCCCAATGGCATGGGACCCGTCTCGGTCATTGATTGCGTTCTGGACCTACGGTTCCAGTACGGCTTCGAGCTCAGTTCGGGGGGAATCGGTTTCTCCTCGGACCCCTCCTCTCCCCCGGCGGGTCCCGAAGACGACTTTCCGGATGTGATCAAGGTGGGAATGATCATCCAGGTGGGGCATGGTTACCGCAATCAGACCCCCACTCCCGGTCCCTTGAATTACGACGACCCCGACCTGCAGCTCGGAACACCGATCAGTTTGAGCTCGGCGCAGCAACGGTACCGCTGGCAAATCGTCGAATGGAGCGCCCCCTTGGAAAACATGCCATGACCATGCAGGACGAGAGAGGAGTTGCCCTGATCACCGTTTTGGTGGTCCTGGGGTCCATGGCCCTGCTCATGTCCGGGGTGTATACGCTGGTGAGCGATAGTACGCGATCAGCGGTAGACCAGACGCGCTATCAGGCGGCCCGGGGCTCTGGAGAAAGTGGTATGGGACAGTTATCTTCCTTGATCAGTCGGGTAGCGGTTCCCAACTTCAAACCGTCCGCCCCCGCGGGATATGGAGTGCAGTGGAACAGCCGCCAGGATTTCGGCGATTACATTCGGGGTCAGCTGGACCGTGCCAGCGCGGCGGGGGCACCCGCGCCATGCGAGCAGGACGATCCGGATATCGAATATACGGTAGATACGCAGGGGGGTACGCTCAGTGTGGCGGCTTGTCTCCGGCGAATCTCGGCAGGGGCCATTTCCGGAACCAGCGGGGGGATGATCTTTGCCCGGACGTCAAAGGGAACGGCAGATAGCGAGAGCCTGATGGAAGCTACAGTATGGGTAACGGGACCTGACGGCGAGGTACACAGTCAGCGTCAGGCGACTCTGCGCGCTTTCTATTAGCTGCCCCGCTAAAAGACGAATTCCTTCTTCTTCTCCACGCCGCGCAGGTGGGGAATCCCTTCCAGCTCGAACAGGCTGTCCTCCCGGAAGGCATCAGCGCCGAGGCGGGTGATGCGGTAGGCCTCCTGTACCGGCGGATCACTGTCGAGGATGCAGACCAGGCGTCCCCCGATATTGAGCTGTTCCTTGATGTCGTCGGGGAGGTAGGGCATGGCGCCCGTCACCAGGACGGCGTCATAGGGCGCTTGGCGCTCCCAGCCCTTCGAGCCGTCTCCCACCTCCACGTGGACGTTGTCATATTCGCGGCTCGCGAGACGCTGCTCCGCCTCCACCTTGAAGCCCGGAGTCACCTCCACGCTCCATACTTCACCGGCCAGCTCGGCAAGCAGGGCCGTCACATAGCCGCTGCCGGTGCCTACTTCCAGCACCTTGTCACCGGCATTCAGGCGCAGCTCCTGCAGCAGGCGGGCCTCCACCAGCGGGGAGAGCATGTACTCTCCGATGCCGAGCGGAATCTGGTAGTCGATGTAGGCCCACTCCCGGGACTCTTCCGGCACGAATTCATGACGGGGTATCCGATCCAGGGTGGTGAGGATACGGTCATCCAGCACCTCCCAGGTACGGACCTGAGACTCGATCATGTTATGGCGTGCCTTATCGAAGTCCATTCACTTGCACCTTTTCGCGCGCGGAAAACCGGACCGGCTTTACGGCTGAAGGAACTGTCCGCTTCCGGAGGATGGGGTCCGGGGGAATCGGCAAAGCTTCGCGATTAAACCACTCCCTTGAACAGAGTGTCAACGCGCGTCGTGTCCAAGGTGCTGTCCGGCGAATCGGCGTAGGAGCCGATATGTTGCGATCACCATCCCGCGCGGAGCTCTGGCAGGGAGCGGCCGAGCATGGATTCCAGGGACGCGATCTGAGGTGCATAGAGGTTTTTCAAGAACTGCAGCGCCCGGTGGTCGGGCTCGGGCTTCGTGCCCGGCTTTAGCAGGACGTTATTCCACAGCCACCAGCGGGCCTTGCGGGGGATGGCTGATCGAAGCGCCAGATGCAATGGTCGGAAGCGCAGGAGCTTCCAGGCCCATTCGGTGCGTGGATCGATATACGGGTTATAGGCGTGGCTCTGGTCGAGCTCATCCAGCGGCCCGGGACTCAAGCCAAGAAACGTAACCACCTCCTTGGCAAGCTTGCTGGGATTGGCTTGCAGCTCGCTGAATAGGAAAACGCCGATCTGCTCACGTTCGAAATAGTTGAGGTAACGGGATAATTGCGTTGCATATAATCCCAGGTCGATATACAGGCTCGAGGTCCACCAGCCTCTGGACTCCGTATTCCAGTCCTGCAGCAAGGCCTCATAGAAAGTCAGATTCTGCACCCCATTCCGGACATCCATCATGTAATGGGAGAAGGCTCTTTCTACGGGATTGCGGAGAAGGACCACGATTCGGGCATCGGGTACCGTTTCGTGGATTTCCCGGGGAGCGTAAGGATCAAAAAGGTACGAGGGCGAGGACTCCCCGACAACGGGAAATCCCTCTGTTCCTTCGAACAGTCCCAGGTACTCCCGATAACGCTGTTTCTGGTCTATATCGTAGCCCCCTAGCTGTTGAGAGAAGCCCGAGAAGAAGTGTGGTTCTTTCACGGGAGACATGAAGGCCTGGGGGTGCTGCCCGAGGTAGGTGTGCAGAGAGGTGGTGCCGCTTTTGGCCGCCCCTACTATGAATGTATTGGGCCATCGGGTCATGACTCTACCTGGATCAGGTTGATGTAGCTTTCAATCCCGCTTCTGGTCATTTTTTTGATACGTAACTTGCTTTTCCTTGTTATTACTTTTCATATTATTAGTCCGAGAATTCTTGTTTTTATTTTCTTGGAGCCATAAATAAACATTGCTTTCCGGAGCTTTTTTCTGTCAATGCTCCTCGTTCTGGAGGTGGCCGTTCCGAGATTGAATTGCATGGCGGGGTGTTCGTTTCTGGTTTCAATGGTGCCAGCGGAAGGGGGTCGTGCTGTGGGAACATCCGCTCCTTGCAGGGACCATCTGCATTGACCGGGAACCCTGGCGACAGGCGATGACGCGCTTCCATGAGCGCCGCGCCCCCCGCAAAGAAGGGATAGGGTTGTGCATTCCGGTGCGGCTACCGAAGGAGGGGGTTCGTGCAGAAAGGGGCGAAGTCAACGTAAAAAGCCCCATCCCGGCTGGCGCCGTGGGGATGGGGCTTTCGGAGTGCATCGGTGCCCATTGAGGCTGGGCTGCGGGGATGGTGCCCGGGGGCGGAATCGAACCACCGACACGAGGCTTTTCAGGCCACTGCTCTACCGACTGAGCTACCCGGGCAAGGGGTCCAAATTCAAACGTGTTCAGGCCTGGAAGTCAAGAAGTACTTTTCAGCCAGGGCGCGACGGCGGAAGGAAGTCCCAGGCGGTCCCGATCCTCCTGGCGGGCCCAGGTTCGTTCACTGTCCGCAAGAGTCGCCCCGTCTACCCATTGCAGCCGTAATGGGTGCAGCTCGAGGTGGAAGTGGGTGAAGGTGTGCCGGAAGACCGGAAGCTCGTCCAGTCGCCGGAGCTGGCTTCCCAGCCGTTCTTCCAGCATTGCACAGGCCTCCGCGGCGGTATACCCGTCCTTTTCCAGTAAGGGCGGGCACCAGAGCCCCCCCCAGAACCCCGTGGGGGGCCGCCGTTCCAGGAGCAGGCCCCGGTCGGATTCCACCAGGGCGAACCACGCTTCGCGGACGGGCTTCTCCTTGCGCGGGGCGCGCGCGGGCAGTTCCTCCACCATGCCCTCGGCATAGGCGCGGCAGTGGACCTGAACCGGGCAGACGCCGCATTTCGGCTTGCGGAGCGTGCACACGGTTGCGCCGAGGTCCTGGATGGCCTGGTTGTAGTCGCCGGCCTCCCGGGAAGGGGTGCGCTCCCGGGCGTGCTCCCAGAGCCGGCGCTCCACCGGCGAGCGGCCAGGGAAATCCGTTTCCAGCAGCACCCGCGCCAGTACCCGCTTTACATTGGCCTCGAGAATGGGAAGCGGATGGTCGAGGGCGCAGGAAAGGATGGCCCCGGCGGTGGAGGGTCCGATCCCGGGGAGGTTCACAACGGCCGAGAGCTCCTCGGGGAAGACGCCGCCGTGCTCGTCGCGTATCCGGCGCGCGGCGGCGTGGAGGTTCCGGGCCCGGGTGTAATAGCCCAGGCCGGACCAAAGGGCCAGTACCTCGTCCTCTTCGGCATCGGCGAGATGGCGGATGGTCGGGAACCGCTCCAGGAACCGGCGGTAGTAGGGAAGGACCGTCTCCACCCGGGTCTGCTGCAGCATGATCTCCGATATCCAGACCGGATAGGGATCGTCGAGGCCGCGCCAGGGCAGGGTTCGTCCATGGCGCCGGAACCAGTCGAGGAGATCCTTGGCGAAGGGATGCATGAGCGGTCTGGGCGGTTGGGGCCGTAAAAAAAGCGGCCGGGTGGCCGCTTGAAGGTCTGGAACTGGAGCGGGTGATGGGAATCGAACCCACATCACCAGCTTGGGAAGCTGGGGTTCTACCATTGAACTACACCCGCATCCGGCCAACGGGGGCGTTCGCACCGTCCCCCGCAGACAGCATCAATGTACCATGCTGCGTGCCATACGCAACCGGGTGAAAGCTGCCGGGAAGGGCAACGGTCTGATATCCTTTGGGGTGCCGAGGAACCTCGGGCCGGCCTTCCCGGCCCCGAGTGCCCGCCGCGAGGTCGGGCACTCGTGACCTGATTCGATTGCCCCGTCGGCATGGGAGTGGATGAATGGAAATCTGGGTGAACGGGGAGGCATGGTCCGTACAGTCGGGGAGCACCCTCCGGGGGCTCATCGACGAGCTGGGCTTTGACCCCAAGGGCGTGGCCGTGGAGGTCAACCGGGAGGTGGTCCCCCGCAGTATCCATGCCGAGCATCTCCTTCAGGAAGGGGATCGGGTGGAGGTGGTACGCGCCATCGGTGGCGGCACCCGCCAGCCCTTCCCTTTGAACCGAATCCCCGAGCGGAAAGCGCCATGACGCAGAGCAATGATCCCCTGGTTATCGCCGGCCGGGAGTTTTCTTCCCGTCTCCTGGTGGGTACCGGCAAGTACGCGGATCTCGACCAGACCAAGGCGGCGGTGGAGGCCAGCGGCTCCGAGATCATCACGGTAGCCGTGCGTCGAACCAATATCGGTCAGCAGGCGGACGAGGCCAATCTGCTCGACTACCTGGATCCGACCCGCTACACCATCCTCCCCAATACGGCGGGCTGCTATACGGCGGAGGATGCCGTGCGTACCTGCCGTCTGGCCCGGGAGCTGGGCGGCTGGACCCTGGTAAAGCTCGAGGTGCTCGGCGACGAAAAGACTCTGTACCCCGATCTATGGGAAACCGCCAGGGCGGCGGAGACGCTCATCGAGGAAGGCTTCCAGGTGATGGTCTACACCATGGACGATCCCATCGCCTGCAAGCGCTTCGAGGAGATGGGCTGCGCCGCCGTAATGCCCCTGGCGGCCCCCATCGGCTCCGGCCTGGGCATACAGAACAAATACAACCTGCGCATCATTCTGGAACAGGCCAACGTGCCGATCCTGGTGGACGCCGGGGTGGGGACGGCCTCGGATGTGGCGGTGGCGCTGGAGCTGGGCTGCGACGGCGTTCTGCTCAATACGGCCATCGCCGAGGCCGCAGACCCGGTACGGATGGCCACCGCTATGCGGCAAGGCGTGGAAGCGGGGCGTAATGCCTACCTGGCGGGCCGCATGGCCAAGCGGCTGTACGGGTCCGCCTCCTCGCCGCTGGACGGCACCTTTTTCTAGCCCGGGAACCGGCAGCGCCGTTGGATGGGGAAGTGGGAGCGGGTCCGCGGCGAGGAGGGCCACCGCAGTACGGCGGTCAGTGGGTGAAGCCGTTGTTGGAGGAGGGGGATTGCTCCTCCGCGCGCTGGACTTCCGCCTGGAGATATTCCCAGATCCCGCCGATCTCCGCGGCGATATTACCCGCCCGGGCGAGACGTCCCGCGGCCTCGTAGATGACCCGAGCGTCGTCGTCCCATTGCCGCTCGTTCTGCGTCTGGATGAGCGGCTCCAGGATCTCCTCCACCAGGAAGCGGAGATCGTCGGTGAGCCCGCCCAGGTCCTCTTCAGCACGCTTGGCCCATTCGGCTGCCGTGGGACGGTCATTCTCGGCCATAGGGGTCCGGCTCCTTGGGTTGCGGCGCCCGACTACGGGCGGGGCTTCCCGGTTCGGGAATTGCCGATTTCAAACGTCATATTTTAGACCTCAAAACGAGGCCTTGCATGGCTTTTCACGGGGAAACGGACAAGGAGGGCGGATTGCCGGATGATAAGCAGGCCCGCGTCGAGCAGGTCCAGGCATACATGCGGGATCTCCAGGACCGCATCTGCGCCGGTCTGGAGGCCCTGGACGGGAACGCCGCTTTCCACGAGGACGCCTGGGACCGGGAGGGCGGCGGAGGGGGCCGAACCCGCGTCCTGGAAGAAGGTGCCCTGTTCGAGCGCGGTGGGGTCAATTTCTCCGCTGTGCACGGTGACCAGCTTCCCGAGTCCGCCAGCGCCCGGCGCCCGGAGCTGGCCGGTCAGGCCTTTTCCGCCACCGGCGTGTCCCTGGTCCTGCATCCCCGCAATCCCTACGTGCCGACGGTGCACATGAACGTGCGCTTCTTCGACGCGGGCAGCACGTGGTGGTTCGGGGGTGGCGCGGACCTGACGCCCTACTACGGCTTCGAGGAAGACGCGGTGCATTTCCACCGCACCCTGAAGGCGGCCTGCGATCCCTTCGACGGGGAATACTACCCCCGCTTCAAGGCGTGGTGCGACGACTACTTCACCATCAAGCACCGCGGCGAGATGCGCGGGGTCGGGGGGATCTTCTTCGACGACCTGAATGACGGCTGGGAGCAGACCTTCGGCTTCACGCAGGCCGTGGGTGACGCCTTTCTGGATGCGTACCGGCCCATCGTGGAGCGGCGGAGGGAGACGGCGTACGGGGATCGCGAGCGGCATTTCCAGCTCATGCGCCGCGGCCGTTACGTGGAGTTCAATCTGGTCTACGACCGGGGGACCCTATTCGGCCTGCAGAGCGGCGGGCGGACCGAGAGCATTCTCATGTCCATGCCGCCGCTGGCCTCCTGGCGCTACGATTGGCGGCCGGAGCCTGGAAGCCCGGAGGCGGAGCTCCAGGAGCGCTTCCTGCAGCCCCGAGACTGGGCAGTGGGGGGCGGTTAGTGTCCCGTCGCTACGAGCTTTCTTCCGGCGGAACGTAACCCTCCGGCATCTCGGCGCCTTCGCCGAAGAAGAACTCCTCCATCTGGGCCTGCAGGTACTTCTGGGCCTGGGGATCCATCAGGTTCAGCCGCATCTCGTTCACCAGCATGGTCTGGCGCTGCACCCACTGTTGCCAGGCCTCCTTGGAGACATGGTTGTAGATGCGCTGGCCCAGCTCGCCGGGCATAGGGGGGCGATCCAGGCCCTCGGCCTCCCGGCCCAGATATACGCAATGCACCGTGCGCGCCATGATCCGGCTCCTTCCGTTTTATTGCTCTTGGTGATTCTCGCAGTCGATCACCCGGGCTCGATCGGGCGGCAACCATAAGGCGAAACCTGGCACCCCCGCAAGCAGGGGAAGGATGCTTCCGTCGATACCGGGGCGCATCCGCTACCTATTGGTGCCTGCCGCCCGGACGGGCTCCGTGTCCGCATACCGCCGTATGCGTTAGCATATCCGCTTTTTCTCGATCAGAAATCTAGGGAGTGCCTGCATGAGCCAGGCAGCCATAAGCATCCAAGGAATCCGCAAGAGCTTCGGTAAGCTCCAGGCCCTGAAAGGCATCGATCTGGAGATACAGCGGGGCGAATTCTTCGGCCTGCTCGGGCCGAACGGGGCGGGCAAATCCACCCTGATCAGTACCATCGCGGGCCTGGTGGTGCCCGACGGCGGAAAGGTGGAGGTGCTCGGGAACGATACCGTGAAGAATTACCGGCATGCACGCCGGAATATCGGCGTGGTGCCCCAGGAGGTGGTCTACGACCCCTTCTTTACCGTGGAAGAGGTGATCCGCAATCAGGCGGGCTATTTCGGCGTGCGTGACATGGGCGGCTGGCTGGATGAGCTCCTGGACGCCCTGGAGCTCGACGACAAGCGGGACGCCAACATGCGCCAGCTCTCCGGCGGTATGAAGCGCCGGGTCCTGATCGCGCAGGCCCTCGCCCACCGGCCACCCATCGCCATTCTCGACGAGCCTACCGCCGGCGTGGACGTGGAGCTGCGCCGCAGCCTCTGGGAGTTCACCCGGCGCCTGAACGGCGAAGGCATGACCGTAGTGCTCACCACCCATTACCTGGAGGAGGCGGAGGAGCTCTGCGACCGCATCGCCATCATCCACAACGGCGCGGTCCAGGCCCTGGACACCAAGGACGCCTTGCTGGCCCGGGACACCACCCGGTCGCTGTGCGTCACCCTGGAGGACGCCGCGGCGCGGATCCCCGAGACCCTGACACCTTTCCTCGCCGACCGGGACGGCGAAGAGGTGCACCTGCGGTTCAACAAGGAGGAGCACAGCCCCGTGGAGCTGCTCAACCGCTTCCAGGAGGCCGGGGTGGCGGTGAAGGACCTCCATACCTTCAGCCCCTCCCTGGAGGACATCTTCCGGAGCCTCACCGGCGAGCACCTCAGCACCGAGGAGGTCTCCTGATGGAATTCAACGTTATGGGCTTCTACACCCTGCTGCGCAAGGAGGTGATGCGCTTCTGGAAGGTGGGAGTTCAGACGGTATTCTCGCCCATGGTGACCACCCTCCTGTACCTGCTGATCTTCAGCTATGTGCTGGAGGACCGGGTGAACGTCTACGCTGGGGTCTCCTACACGGAGTTCCTGGTTCCCGGCCTGATGATGATGTCCATGATCCAGAACGCCTTCGCCAACAGCTCCTCCAGCCTCATCCAGTCCAAGGTCACCGGCAACATGGTGTTTATCCTGCTGCCGCCCCTGTCGAGCCTGGAGTTCTACCTGGCCTTCGTCCTGGCCGCTTCCCTGCGTGGCATCCTGGTGGGCCTCAGCGTTTACGTGGTGGCGCTGGCCTTCGTGGATCTGCCGCTGAACAATGTGGGCGCCATCCTCCTGTTCGGCGTGCTGGCCAGCGCGGTGATGGGGGCCTTCGGGGTCATCGCTGGCATCTGGGCGGAGAAGTTCGACCAGATCGCCGCATTCACCAACTTCTTCGTGATGCCGCTGTCCTTCCTGTCGGGGGTCTTCTACTCCATCAACGACCTGCCCGGCTTCTGGCGGACCGTGTCGCACCTGAATCCGTTCTTCTACATGATCGACGGCTTCCGGGCGGGCTTCATCGGCCACTCGGACGTCTCGCTCGCCTTCAGCGTCTCCTTCGTTCTGGGCTTCCTGGTGCTGCTTTCGACCCTGGCCCTGCGGATGCTGGTCACCGGCTACAAGATGCGGGGCTAAAAGGCGCGTAACCGCCAAGGACGCCGGGGGAAGTAAACGGATGCCCGGGGGAGCTGGGCTTCTGCGGAACAGGGTGGGAGGCGAACCAGACGCTAGTGTCTTGATTAGGGGCGGCCGTCACGGCCGCTCCTGCATGTTGGAAGAGCCCTTTGCCGGCCAGTAGGCTTCGCCGTTCCTGGCGCGCCTGGCGGTTCCGGAGCCTTGGCGTTTTTGCTCTGTTCAGGCTTCTTCGGAGGTGGTCCGGATCCGGTAGCCGCCGCGCCGGTTGGCGACCAGGGACCACAGGGTAATACCCATGACCCACAGCAGGCTGAGCTCCAGCCCCAGGAAGGTGACGACCTTCAGGTAGGCGAATTCGGGGGCGGCGAACCGCACCAGCCAGCCAGCTCCCTCGTTGCCCACCGCGAGGACGAAGGGCAGCCAGATGCCGAAGTGCTTGGCGCGATCGGAGAGGGGAGCGAACAGCATCAGGTGAACCAGGGTAATCAGCAGGATACCCATGGCGAAGAGGTGGAAATGGGCCACCTCTAGCATGCCGTCGTAGCTGCGTGGCCGGCTGAATTCCTCGGGATTGCCCAGGTAGTAGTGCACCACGGAGTCGTAGGTGAGGCCCATGTTGAGGAAGTACATGGCGCCGTTGCTGATCCAGTGCAGGAAGATGTAGCCGAGGAACAGCAGGATGACGGTGCGCAGGAAAGGGTTCTTGCGCTGCTCGCCGGTGACGGTGAAGCGCATGGTCAGCCGCCCTCCGCCAGCTTCACCCGGTAGACCGCCAGGACCCGGCGGACCCCGTCCGTGAGGGTGCGGGAGGAAAGGGAAGCGCCGCTCATGCCCTGGATCTCCCGTCCGAGGGCCGTATGGGGCTCCAGGCCGTGGCCCTCGAACTGGGCGAGCCAGCGCCCGCTGGGCCGGTACTCCGGCGGCTCTTTCCAGGCGAGCACCCGCAGCTCCCGGACCTTCCCCTCGGGGGATAGCACCACCATGAAGGTGGCCGGCTTGGAGCGCACCGTACGGGTATCGATGAAGGCGTAGCCGGTAATCGCGTCGCCGGCCATGCCCTTGTAGACCGTGAAGAGCTGGCTTTTGAGCTCGGCCCGCGCTTTCTGCTGGACCTCCTGCCGTTCCGCATCGGACAGGAACAGCACTTCCTTTTCCACCCGTTCCGCCTTACCCAGCCCTGCGGCTAGGGCTTCGTCCTTGGTCATCAGGACCTCGGCTCGCCCGATGGCTGGGCCCGCCAGCAACAGCGCCAGGATCAGGGCCAGGGTGGTAGATGGCCGGAGCAGCTTCGCTTGCTGCAACATGACGACGGGTCCTCCCAATAGGCGCACGCCCGGCGATGCCGGGCGTGCTCGCATTGCCCGCTATGCGGCCGGGCTCAGAAGTTGTAGCCGATACCCACCAGGTACTCGGTCTGGTTGTTCTCGCCGGCGCCGTCCTGATCAGACTCGCTGTCGAACATCTTGACCTCGGCCTTCACCACCACGTTGGGGTGCGGCATGTAGTGCAGGCCCGCCTCGGTGATGACGCGATCCTGGGCCGGATCCTCCGGATAGCCCGAGGGCACGTCGGAGTTGGTGTCCAGGTCGGTGTAGCGCACCCAAGGATACAGGGACTGCTCGGGAAGCTCGGCGATGTGCGGCATGATGTCGTAGCCGGCCTCAGCATACCAGCCGGTCATGGTGTCGCTCACGCCGCTGCCGAGCGAATCGGAGAGTGCCTGGGTGTCGTCGATCTGGGCCTGGGCGAACATCCCGCGCAGCCACCAGCCGTGGCGCTTGTACTGGACGTGGGCCTCGTAGAGGTCCATGTGCACATCGGGCGTACCCAAAGAGTTGTTAGTTCCGTTCTCGAACAGCTCCTGCTCGTGGCCCATGTCGCCGGTCCAGAAGGAGCCGCCCAGGATCACGCCCGAAAGCGGCTTCCAGTCCAGACGGCCGGTGACGGCCAGGTCGTCGGCCTGGGCCTCGGCGCCCTTCTGGCGCACGCCCCGGATGTCGCCTTGGTCGATGGTGGACTGGCCGGTTCCATCAATGGCGTTGAAGCTGTTCTGCACGTAGAGCCGGTACTCCAGGGTCTCGGTGAGGTTGCCCCACAGGCCCACGCCGTTCTCCCGGGAGGTGGTGGGGATGATGCGCTTCTCCACCTCGGGGCGGATGTTGCCGAAGTACGTCGGCGGCTCGTGGATCTCGTTCACCAGGCCCAGCGGCGAGAGCATCATGCCGGCGCGGATGTTGGCCTTCTCGTGGAGCAGGAAGTCCAGGTAGGCGAATTCCACGTAGATCTCTTCGACGTGCTCGATCTCGATCTCCGTGTTCAGGAGGATCCAGTCGTTGAAGCGGTAGCCGAAGTAGAAGATCTGCCGGTAGAAGTCGGTCTCGTCGGCGCCGTCAATGGAGGAATTCTTGTAGAAGCCGTGCCCGTAGCCGCCGATGGAGAGGCCCTGATCCACCTGGTAGATCTTGGCGCCGGCGGGGCCCACGCCGTAGGCGGGCTGATAGTCGTACTCCTCCGAGACCAGGCCTTCGCGCCGGCGGCCTTCCAGCTCCTCGGAGAGGATGTCGACCTTCTGCTCCAGCTCCTCGAGGCGCTGTTCAGTGTCGTTCGGCGTCTGTGCCTGGGCCGGCAGCGCCAGGCCCGTAGCAGCCAGTGCCGCAGTCAGTAAGGCTGGTGCCTTGTGCATGGAAGGTTCTCCTTTGTGGGTTTGAATGAGAACGCTTACTATTAATTATCAAAAGGGAACTCTACGCCACCCGATGCGCCGAGGTCAATAAAAATGAGAATAGTTCTCGGAGTGGCCTTTTCGGCGGCCTTCATCGGCAATCCGGTCCCTGGATCGATTACGAAAAATTGAAACGATCAGCCACCAGCACCGGGGATTCTCCAATCCGCCAACGGTATTTCGGTCCCCGAAGATGGCCGTATGGCCGCGACTACCATCGATATTTTCCTTTCGGGCTCGCTAGGATGCCCGCGTGACTGCATGCCGGTATTCGGTGGTATGCCTTGAAAGGTAGATTTATGGGCATCACCACTTCCTACCCAAAGAAGGTGCCGGTTTTTCCGTGAAATCCCGGAAGCGCCCGCTGCTTCCGGGCCGCGGGCTCCGCGTTTCGGAGGCGTGGCGCGCACTCGTGCCCTTCCGCGCATCCGAGGGTGCTAGCGGAGGTCGGGCATTCCGCGGGAATGCGCTCCGTGGCGCTTGCGGACGGCTCGTTCCCGGAGACGTCGGTTATTGGCTCTTCGCGTGCCGGCTCGGCTGTATTTTCAGGGGACGATCTGCTGCCAGGGGCGAATACGGCGGGGGTCGCACGGATTCGGTGCCGGGTGCGCGGCAGAACGGGTACCTGGCCCAGGGGCGGGGGCCGCGTGTTGACGGTTCCGGGGCAGGAGCCCGCGCCGGTCTCGGATTGCGGCGGGGCGCTCGGCTCGGAGGCCCACGATAGGCGTCCGCCGAAAGAGCGTTGCGCGGGCTCGCCCGCACAATGACAGCCTAAGGTGCGATAGATGGAAAGAGCGCCGGGGGAGTGGGCTGGCTGCTAATTGTGGGACAGGGAGGGCACCAAGCGTCGCCAACGGCGGCGCTCCACTTGACCGCTAGGGTGGGCCAGATCCTGCCAGCAAGCGAGCTGCTGGTTGTAGAACGCCCGGTATTCCGGCAGCTCGGCCACCAGCGGGTGCTTGAGCAGCATGGTCAGGTGATCGACCACGGCCTGGGCGGTGCCGGGGTCCGGGCTGCGGGCGTACCGGGTCATCAGGAACTGCAGGCTCAGATCGAGGTTGTCCAGGCCGAGGGCAATGCCCCCGCGTCCGGCATCGGTGCGCTCCTTCATGGGCTGCTCCTCGGGGTGGAAGGCGGAATGGGAAGCGCTTTATGTAAATGATAATTATTTACATTTAAATGCTGATGGGTATCCCTGTCAACCAGCACCGTCCCCAGGCTGACCTGATCGAGCAATTAGGCAGGCGGAGCCCTTTCCAGATGAAGACCAGGATTTCGGATAAGTGGGCGGTAATATAGGCTTTCCTGTTCAAGTCCGAATCGGGTAACATTGACCAATTCCGACAAAATGACTCAAGGAATGGGACTCGATGGACTCGGAAACGGTGAAAGCAAAGATCCAGGCCGAGATGCCGGAGGCCCAGATCGTCGTGCAGGGCGAGGGGGATCGTTTCGGCGTGCTGGTGGTGGCCCAGGAATTCGAGAACATGCCCAGGGTCAAACAGCACCGGAAGGTCTATTCCGCCCTGGGCGAAGAGCTCAAGGGCGAATTGCACGCCCTGGAAGTGAAGACATTTACCCCGGAGCAGTACCGGGCCATGGTCGAGGCCAACAATCCCGGCTAGGCATGGATCGGGAAGGAGGAGCAGAAGGCAATGGATACCGCGGTCAACGAAAAAATCGAAGGCTTCGTGAACGGCCACAAGGTGGTGCTGTTCATGAAGGGCACCAAGGACTTCCCGCAGTGCGGCTTTTCCGGCCGTGCCGTGCAGATCCTGCAGAACCTGGGTGTGGACTTCCAGGACGTCAACGTGCTGGAGGACGGCAACATCCGGGAGGGCATCAAGGAGTACTCCGACTGGCCCACCATCCCGCAGCTCTACATCGATGGTGAATTCGTCGGCGGCAGTGACCTGATGCTGGAGATGTACCAGAACGGTGAGCTGGAAGGGATGCTGAAGTAGGCCTTCCGGCGACTCGCGAGCACCATCGCGCTCTCTTCGGCCGCCCTCCGGGGCGGTCGACTTGTTTCGCCCCGGGCGCCCTGGCTGCTTACACCGGGTATGTGGTTTAATTAGCCCTTTGCACGAATTGGGACCTAAAGCGGGCCCGTTCTTCGGGAAGGGGTTTGCGGGGCTAAGGTAGGCGAGAGGTTAGTGGATAAAATCATCCTTCGGGGGGGTAACCGGCTGGAAGGCGAGACGCAGGTCAGTGGGGCGAAGAACGCCGCGCTGCCGCTGCTCGCCTCTTCACTGCTGGCCGAGGCTCCGATGTACTTCACCAACGTCCCCCATCTCCGGGACGTCACCACCACCATCGAGCTGCTGGGCCAGCTGGGCGCGCAGGTGATCATCGGCGAGCGCATGAGCGTGGAAGTGGACGCCACAGAGATCACTTCCCTCCGCGCTCCGTATGAGCTGGTCAAGACCATGCGGGCCTCCATTCTGGTGCTGGGTCCGCTGCTGGCCCGGTACGGCGAGGCCGAGGTGAGCCTGCCCGGCGGGTGCGCCATCGGCACCCGGCCGGTGAACCTGCACCTCAAGGGCCTGGAGGCCATGGGCGCGGAGATCGAGGTGGAGGAAGGCTATATCAAGGCGCGGGCCTCCCGCCTTAAGGGTGCGCGCTTCTTCTTCGACCAGGCCTCGGTGACCGGCACCGAGAATTTGATGATGGCCGCCACGTTGGCCGAAGGCACCACGGTCCTGGAGAACGCCGCCCGCGAGCCCGAGGTGTCCGACCTCGCCCATTGCCTGAACAAGATGGGCGCCCGGATCTCCGGTATCGGCAGCGACGAGCTGGTGATCGAGGGCGTGGATCGGCTGCACGGCGTGGAGCACCGGGTCCTGCCGGATCGCATCGAGGCGGGGACCTACATGGCCGCCGCGGCACTGACCCGCGGCGACGTGACCCTGCGCAACACCGACCCCGAGCACGTGGAGGCGGTAAGCGAGAAGCTGCGTGAGATGGGCGCCGAGGTGAGCGAGGGCGGGGACTGGATCCGGGTGCAGATGGATGGCCGGCCGCGCGCGGTTAATCTCCGTACGCAGCCCTATCCGGGCTTTCCGACCGACATGCAGGCCCAGCTCATGGTCCTCGACACCCTGGCCGATGGCGGGGCCACGGTGACGGAAACGGTCTTCGAGAACCGTTTCATGCATGTCCAGGAGCTCCAGCGCATGGGCGCCGAGATTGAGCTTTCCGGGAATACCGCCTTCGTGAAAGGCGTCGAGACGCTCACCGGCGCCCCGGTAATGGCCACCGATCTGCGCGCCTCCGCCAGTCTGGTGCTGGCGGGCCTGGTGGCCGAGGGCGAATCGGTGGTGGAGCGCATCTACCACATCGATCGGGGCTACGAGCGCATCGAGGAGAAGCTTGCCCTGCTCGGTGCCGATGTTCGGCGCATGCCGGCCTGAAGAGCGAAGAGACCGAAAATACGCCAAGGCGCCAAGAAGCCAAGAACGAAAAAAACGGCAACTGAAGTCTATAATCGGGAAGGTGGCTCCGATTGGCTCCGGCCTTAATTGTTAGGCTGGGAATGGATTTTTTCTGGGTGTCTTGGCTTCTTGGCGTTTTCTGAATTCCGTTTAAGCGAAAGAGCTTCCCCCATGCTCGAATCCAAGCTGACCATCGCCCTGTCCAAGGGCCGGATCCTGGATGACACGCTCCCCTTGCTGGAGCGGGTGGGCATCCGGCCCAGCGAGGACCCCGATGCCTCCCGGAAGCTGGTGGTGGGCACCAACCGCCCCGGGGTGGAGCTGGTCATCGTGCGGGCCACCGATGTCCCCACCTACGTGGAGTTCGGGGCCGCCGACGTGGGCGTGGCCGGCCGGGACGTGCTGATGGAGCAGGGCGCTGATCTCTACGAGCCCCTGGACCTGGGGATCGGGCAGTGCCGCATGGTGGTGGCCGAGCCGGAGGGGCTTGCCGCCGAGGACGATCCCAGCCGGTGGGATCGGGTCCGCATCGCCACCAAGTACCCGAATATCACCAAGGACTTTTTCGCCCGTCAGGGCGTTCAGGCCCAGATCATCAAGCTCTACGGCTCCATGGAGCTGGCGCCGCTGGTGGGGCTGGCCGACCGCATCGTCGATCTCGTCAGCACGGGGCGGACCCTGAAGGAGAACGGCCTGGTGGAGGTGGAGACCCTGTTCAGCATCTCCAGCCGGCTGGTGGTGAACAAGGCCTCTCTGAAGCTGAAGCACCCGCAGGTTTCCGACCTGATCGACAGCCTGTCCGAGGCCCTGGAGGACAAGGCCTCCTGAGCGCTCCGGGCCGGCGCGGATTCCGGGTCTAGGGCCGACCTTTTTAGGAAGCATCCGGGCCGGGTGGCCCGGGATACCCATGCGAGCCGAATTGCCGGGGGTCGCTTCGGCCCCCGCCATAGGCCGTACCCGCGTTCCCCCGCGGGATGCATATGCCGGAGCGAGTCATGAATATCCGCCGACTGAACAGCACGGACAGCCGTTTCTCCCAGGATCTGAACGCCCTGCTGGCCTGGGAGGAGGAGGCGGACCGCGAGGTGGAATCCACGGTCCGCACCATCCTCGACCGGGTGCGCGACGAGGGCGACGAGGCGGTGCTGCAATACACCCAGCAGTTCGACCGGGTGGAGCACACCACCATGGCCGCCCTGGAGATCAGCCGCGACCGCATGGAGGCGGCCCTGGAGCGCATCCCGGCCGAGCAGCGCGAGGCCCTGGAGGGTGCCGCCGCCCGGATCCGCGACTTCCACGCCCGGCAGAAGGACCGGGGCTGGTCCTACGTGGACGACTCCGGGACCCGGCTCGGCCAGAAGGTGACCCCCCTGGACAAGGTGGGCGTGTATATCCCCGGCGGCACCGCCGCCTATCCTTCCACGGTCCTGATGAACGTCATCCCGGCCAAGGTCGCCGGGGTGGGCGAGATCGTCATGACCGTGCCCACCCCGGGCGGAGAGGTGCACGACCTGGTGCTGGCCGCCGCCGCGGTGGCCGGCGTGGACCTGGCCTTCACCATCGGTGGCGCCCAGGCGGTGGGGGCGCTGGCCTACGGCACCGGGACCGTGCCGGGGGTGGACAAGATCGTGGGTCCCGGCAACCGCTACGTGGCCACCGCCAAGCGGCTGGTGTTCGGCCGCGTGGGCATCGACATGATCGCCGGCCCCAGCGAGATCGTGGTGGTCAGCGATGGCGGGACCGACCCCGACTGGCTGGCCATGGATCTGCTCTCCCAGGCCGAGCACGACGAGCACGCGCAGGCGATCCTCATAACGCCCGACGCGCAGAGCCTGGAGAAGGTGGCCGACAGCCTGCGCAGCCTGGTGGAGACCCTGAATCGTGCCGAGATCGCCCGCCGTTCCCTGGAGGGCCGGGGGGCGCTCATCCAGGTGGCCGACCTCAGGGAGGCGGTGCAGGTTGCCAACCGCATCGCCCCCGAGCACCTGGAGCTGTCCGTGGCCGAGCCCGACGCCCTGCTGGAGGAGGTGCGGCACGCCGGCGCGGTGTTCCTGGGAGCGCATACCGCCGAGGTGATGGGCGACTACGTGGCCGGACCCAATCACGTGCTGCCCACCGAGGGCACGGCCCGCTTCAGCTCGCCGCTCGGTGTCTACGATTTCCAGAAGCGCACCAGCCTGATCGGCTGCAGTGGCGATTCGGCGAAGGAGCTGGGACGCATGGCCTCGGTGCTCGCCCGCGCCGAGGGGCTCACCGCCCACGCCCACTCCGCGGACTACCGCGTGCGGGCCGGAAAGCAGGAGAAGGGAGAATGAGCGCCCGTAGCGCCGAGGTTTTTCGTAGCACTGCAGAGACGGACATCCGGGTGGTCATCGACCTGGATGGCGCAGGACAGTGTGACTCCCGCACCGGCGTGCCTTTCCTCGATCACATGCTCGACCAGATCGCCCGCCACGGGTCCATGGACCTCACCGTGCGCGCCGAGGGGGACCTGGAGATCGATGCCCACCACACGGTGGAGGATGTGGGCATCACCCTCGGGCAGGCGCTCACGCAGGCGGTGGGCGATAAGCGCGGCATCTACCGCTACGGCCACGCCTATTGCCCGTTGGATGAATCCCTGTCCCGGGCGGTGGTGGACCTCTCCGGCCGGCCGGGCCTGGAATACCACCTGCTGTTCCAGCGCGGCTGGATCGGCGATTTCGATGTGGACCTGCTCAAGGAGTTCTTCCAGGGACTGGTGAACCACGCCACCATGACCCTGCACCTGGACAACCTGCGCGGCCACAACGCCCACCACATCGCCGAGTCCGCCTTCAAGGCATTCGGCCGGGCGCTGCGCTTCGCCGTCGCCGAGGATCCCCGCTCCGGGGGCGCGGTTCCCTCCACCAAGGGCAGCCTGTGATGGCCAATCGCATCGCCGTTATCGACTACGGCATGGGCAATCTCCGTTCCGTGTCCAAGGCGCTGGAGCACGCCGGCGGCGACGTGACCATCGCCACCTCGCGGGCCGAGGTGGCGGCCGCCGACCGGGTGGTCTTCCCCGGTGTGGGGGCCATCCGTGACTGTGTTGCCGCCGTCGACGAGCAAGGGCTGCGCGAGGCGGTGGTGGAGGCCGCCGCCAGCAAGCCCTTCCTCGGCATCTGCCTGGGCATGCAGGCGCTCATGGAGACCTCCCTGGAGTACGGCGAGCACGCCGCCCTCGGCCTCCTGCCCGGACGGGTGGTGCCCTTCCCCGAGGAGGCCATGGTGGATGGCGAGGGACACCGGCTGAAGATCCCGCACATGGGCTGGAACCGGGTCCACTTCATGGAGGCCGAGCATCCCCTGTGGGCCGGGATCGGCGACGGCAGCCACTTCTACTTCGTCCACTCCTACATCGTGGAACCGGCCGGGCCCGAGCTCATCGCCGGAGCCACCATCTACGGCATCCAGTTTACCTCGGCGGTGGCCCGGGAGAACGTCTTCGCCACCCAGTTCCACCCGGAGAAGAGCTCCGGGCACGGTCTCCAGCTGCTGGCCAACTTCATCGCCTGGGACCCCGCACACGCCAAGGAGGCGGGCCAATGCTGCTGATCCCCGCCATCGACCTCAAGGACGGCGCCTGCGTGCGCCTGCGCCAGGGGGAGATGAGCGATTCCACGGTGTACTCCGAAGACCCGTCCGCGACGGCGCGAAGGTGGCTGGAAGCCGGTGCCCGGCGCCTGCATATCGTCGACCTCAATGGTGCCTTCGCCGGGCGGCCGGAGAACGAGCCGGCCATCCGCGCCATCACCGAGGCGGCGGGGTCGGTGCCCGTGCAGCTCGGCGGCGGCATTCGCGACCTGGAGACCATCGAGGCCCACCTCAACGCCGGGATCAGCTACGTGATCCTGGGCACCGCGGCCGTGCGGAATCCCGGTTTCGTGCGCCAGGCCGCCACCGAGTTCCCCGGGCATGTCATGGTGGGCCTCGATGCCCGTGACGGAAAGGTGGCCGTGGAGGGCTGGTCCAAGGTGACCGGGCACGACGTGGCGGACTTGGCCAAGAAGTTCGAGGATTACGGCGTGGAGGCCATCGTCTACACGGACATTGGTCGGGATGGCATGCTTTCCGGGCCCAACGTGGGGGCCACCGCGGCGCTGGCCCGTTCGCTGCGGATTCCGGTCATCGCCTCCGGTGGCATCCACACCCTGGAGGACATCCGGGCTTTGAAGGACGTGGAGGAGGAAGGGGTGAGCGGCGCCATAACCGGCCGGGCCATCTACGAGGGCACCCTGGACTTCGCCGAGGCGCGTGAGGTGGCGCAAGACCATGCTGGCTAAGCGCGTGATCCCCTGCTTGGACGTGGACGCCGGCCGGGTGGTGAAGGGCGTGCGCTTCACCGAGATCCGCGACGCCGGCGATCCCGTGGAGATCGCCCGCCGCTACGACGAGGCCGGTGCGGACGAGCTGGTGTTCCTGGATATCACCGCCAGCCACGAGGGGCGCGATACCATCGTCGAGGTGGTGGAGCAGGTGGCCGCACAGGTGTTCATTCCCCTCACCGTGGGCGGCGGCGTGCGCACCAGCGACGACGTGAAGCGGCTGCTGCGGGCGGGCGCCGACAAGGTGGCCATCAACACCGCCGCGGTGAAGGATCCGGAGGTGGTTACCCAGGCTGCTCAGCGGTTCGGATCGCAATGCATCGTGGTGGCCGTCGACGCCAAGCGGGTTGGTGAGGGCGAGTGGCACGTGTTTACCCACGGCGGGCGGACGGATACGGGTATCGACGCCGTCGCCTGGGCCCGGGAGGTGACCGAGCGCGGCGCCGGTGAGATCCTGCTCACCAGCATGGATCGGGACGGCACCAAGGACGGCTTCGACCTGGCTCTGACCCGCACGGTGGCCGACTCCGTCGCGGTCCCGGTGATTGCCTCCGGGGGCGTGGGAAATCTGGACCACCTGGTGGAGGGGGTGCGCGACGGTGGCGCGGACGCGGTCCTTGCGGCCTCCATCTTCCACTTCGGCGAGCACTCGGTGGCGGAGGCCAAAGCGGCCCTGGCCGCCGCGGGGATCGAGGTGCGGCAATGAGCGCGGAGAATGACTGGCTCGACGCGGTCAAATGGGATGCCCAGGGCTTGGTGGTGGCCATCGCCCAGGAGATGCAGACGGGTGAGATCCTCATGCAGGCCTACATGAACCGGGAGGCGCTGGAGACCACCCTGCGCGACGGTTATGCAACCTATTGGTCCCGGTCCCGGTCCAAGCTGTGGCGGAAGGGGGAGAGCTCCGGGCATCTCCAGGCCGTGGAGGAAATCCGGCTGGACTGCGACAATGACACCGTGCTGCTTCGGGTGCGCCAGACCGGTCCGGCTTGCCACACCGGTCGGGCCAACTGTTTCTTCCAGCGCCTGGAGGACGGCGCCTGGGTGAAGACCGAGCCCGTTCCCCCCGCCCGGTCCGGGGAGTCGGCAAGCGCCGGCCGGGAGGTTCTGGACCGGGTCGCGGCCATCCTGGAGGAGCGCAAGACCGCGCCCGCGGAGGATTCCTACGTGGCCTCCCTCTACGCCAAGGGCCGCAATAAGATCCTCGAGAAGGTCGGCGAGGAGGCCACCGAGGTCCTGCTGGCCGCCAAGGACGGCGAGAAGGATCGCGAGGCGCTGGTCTCGGAAACGGCGGACCTGTGGTTCCATTGCATGGTGATGCTCGCCGAGCAGGGGCTGAGTCCGGAAGCGGTGCTCGACGAGCTGGATCGCCGCTTCGGCACTTCCGGACACACGGAAAAGGCGGCCCGGGGCGGCGCCGGGTGAGCCGGCGGCCGCCTGCATTCGCAATCAAACCTAATGAGGAAGGGCCATGTTTGGTGGATTCGGCATTCCCGAGCTGTTAATCGTCCTGGTCATCGTGCTGGTGTTCTTCGGCGCCGGGAAGCTGCCCGAGATCGGCAGCGCCCTGGGCAAGGGCATCCGCGGCTTCCGGCAGTCCATGGACGACGGCGAGTCCAAGGACGAGAAGAAGGATCCGGATAGCCTGGAGCACGACAAGGGCGAGACCATCGAGGGCAGCACGGTGGGCCAGAAGGAAGAAGAGAAGAAATAGCCACCTCCCTTTATCCCGCGCCGGGGCCCATGGTCCCGGGGCGCGCCTTTTGAGGTTCCCTTCGGGCCATGTTTGATATCGGCTTCATCGAGATGCTGGTCATCGGCCTCATCCTCCTGCTGGTGGTGGGTCCCGAACGCCTCCCGGAGGTGGCCCGCACGGTGGGCGGCTGGGTCCATGAGGCCAAGAAATACCTGGACGGCATGAAGTCGGAGCTGGACCGGGACCTCAATCTGAGCGAGCTGCAGCGGGAAACCCGGGAGTCCTTCGAACGGACCCGAAGCTCCCTGGACGACCTCGACCGCGATACCCGCGAATCCACCGACCTTTCCCGGGCCCCCGCGGGGGACGCATCCGACTCCGCCGGGGACGGGGGGCAGGGGCCGGCGGACCGCTCCGTGGCGGCGGAGGATCCGGAGCCGTCCGCCGGGCAGCAGGGCAACGGAGCCCGCTCCGACCCGGAATCCGGGGAGGTGGCCGATGCGGAACAGGAGGCCGCCGATGACATGGAGCGGGAGCTGAACCAGGACCAACCGCAGGACCAGCGGCACCGTGACTGACCCAAGCGAGAACTCGGATACCCTGGTCGGTCACCTCCTGGAGCTGAAGTCCCGGCTCACGCGGGCCCTGGCCGGCGTTCTGGTGGGCTTCCTGGCGGCCTATCCGTTCAAGGAACGGATCTTCGAATTCTTCATCGCCCCCATGACCCGGGTCCTGCCCGAAAAGTCCTCCTTCATATTCACCAACCCCGGGGAAGCCTTCTTTACCTATCTCAAGGTCAGCCTTCTGACCGGTTTCCTGCTGGCCATTCCGGTGGTGATGTACCAATTCTGGGCCTTCGTGGCCCCCGGCCTCTACAAGAACGAGCGCCGGTTATTCTTCCCCATGCTGATCCTGTCCATCTTCCTCTTCCTGTTCGGGGCGGCCTTCAGCTTCTTCCTGGTCTTCCCGCTGGCATTCCAGTTCCTGGTGGGCTTCGCCAACGACCAGATCATGGCCATGCCCACCATGAGGGAATACCTGGGCTTCTCGCTGACCCTCATCCTGGCCTTCGGCGCGTCCTTCGAGATCCCCATCGTCTGCATGGCCCTGGTGCGCCTGGGCATGGTCACCGTGGACGGCATGCGTGCCAAGCGCCGGTACGTGTTCGCCGGTGCCTTCGTTTTGGCGGCGCTGATCACCCCGCCCGACGTGATCTCCCAGCTCCTGCTTGGCTTTCCCGTGTGGCTGCTCTACGAGCTTGGCATCGTGCTCTCGCGCTACGTGACTCCGCAGGAGGAGGATACGGAATCCGCGGGCGAGGAGTCCTGAGCGCGGCCCCGCCGTTACCTTTCGGGCGTATTTTCATCGGCGTATTGTCCGCCTGCGAGCCCACCCGGATGATTTGAGGATCGGAAATGGCAGTGGAACTGAACCAGCTTGCCGCCTACTGCAACGATTTCCTTGAAGTGGAGGCGGTAACGGATTTCTGCCCGCAGGGCCTCCAGGTGGAGGGCCGATCACCGGTGCGCTCCATCGTTTCCGGGGTAACCGCCTGCCAGGCGCTGCTCGATGAGGCGGTGGCCGCCGAGGCGGATCTGGTGCTGGTGCATCACGGCTACTTCTGGAAGGGTGAGGACCCCCGTGTGGTGGGCATGAAGGGCCGGCGTCTGCGCACGCTCCTGCGCAATGACCTCTCGCTGCTCGCCTACCACCTACCCCTGGACCGCCACCCGGTGGTGGGCAACAACGCCGAGCTGATGCGGGTGCTGGAAGTGGAGGGCGCCGTGCCCTTCGGCCGGCTCGGCGGAGTGGCCATCGGCATGGGCGGGCAGCTGGCCACCCCCACCGATCCGGGCGTCTTCCTGGAGCGGGTGGAGGGCCGCCTGGAAACCCGGATTCTGCACGTCGCCGGACCCCAGGAGCGGATCCAACGGGTTGCCCTCTGCAGCGGAGGGGCGCCGGATCTGGTGGAGGAGGCCGCGGAGGCCGGCTATGACTGTTACCTGACCGGAGAGTCCAACGAGCGCTCCACGCACATGGCCCGGGAGATGGGGATCCATTTCATCGCCGCCGGCCACCATGCCACCGAGCGTTTCGGTGCCGCCGCCCTGGGCCGGCATTTGGCCGGGGAATTCGGCCTTCAGCACAGGTTCGTGGATATACCCAATCCGGCCTAGACTTTTTCCGGATTTATAAGTATTATTTTATAAAATACTTTTATGGTGCCAAAGACCTGCCTGGCCTTGACCGAATGCCCTTGCATGCAGGAACCTATGCCGGCTAAGAAGCCGGCTTTCCTTTGTTGTGCCCCCGGTTTCGCACGGAATATTCCCTTTGGCGGAGCTTTCTTCGCCCCAGGCCCTTTGTATCCGACCGAATATTGTGATTTCCCGTTCTCGCGATCGAAGCCTTTCCCGTCCTAGGAGGAGCTATGAGTACGGACAGTGTGAACCCCAACCGCCGACGGTTCCTGAACTGGACCGCTGGCGTGGTTGGGGCCGTAGGCGTGGGGTACGCGGCTGTCCCCTTCATCCGGAGCATGTCGCCCAGCGCAGCCGTCATGGCCCAGGCCACCACAACGGTGGACATTTCCAAGATCCAGAAGGGTCAGCGCATCACCGTGATGTGGCAGGGCAAGCCGGTCTGGGTGGTCCGCCGCACGGATGAGATGCTGGAAACCCTCGAAGATCCCAAGGTGGTGCGACAGCTCAAGGACCCCGAATCCTCGGCCTCCGAGCAGCCGGAGTTCGCGGCCAACGACTACCGATCCCGCAAGCCGGAATGGCTGGTGATGATTGCCATCTGCACCCACCTGGGCTGCATTCCCAGCTACCATCCGGAATCCGGCGGTAACTTCTGGTCGGGCACTTGGAAGGGCGGCTTCTTCTGCCCCTGCCATGGTTCCGGCTACGACTTTGCCGGACGGGTCATGGAAGGCAGTCCCGCGCCGCTCAACATGGCGGTTCCCTATTACGAATTCCTCTCCGATAGCGAAATCCGCATCGGCGAGGCCGTGGGCTAAGGGGGAGCAACGTGAACCGAGTGATCGAATGGGTCGATGCCCGCTATCCGCTAATGCGGAACATTCGCGAGCACCTGACCGAGTACTATGCACCGAAGAACTTCAACTTCTTCTACTTCTTCGGCTCCCTGGCGCTGCTGGTGCTGGTGGTGCAGATCCTGTCCGGGATCTGGCTGACCATGCATTACAAACCGGACGCCGACCTGGCCTTCTCTTCCGTCGAGCACATCATGCGCGACGTGAACTACGGCTGGCTGATCCGGTACATGCACTCCACCGGCGCCTCGGCCTTCTTCGTGGTGATCTTCCTCCACATGTTCCGCGGCCTGATGTACGGCTCCTTCAAACAGCCGCGCGAGCTGGTATGGGTGGTGGGCATGCTGATCTACCTGGTGCTCATGGCCGAAGCCTTCATGGGCTACGTGCTGCCCTGGGGCCAGATGTCCTACTGGGGCGCCCAGGTGATCATTAACCTGTTCACCGCCATCCCGTATTTCGGTGCTGATCTGGCGGAATGGATCCGGGGCGGATTCTCCATCGCTGATCCGACCCTGAACCGCCTGTTCGCGCTTCACGTGGTGGCACTGCCCATCGTGCTGCTCGCCCTGGTGGCCGTGCACCTGATCGCCCTGCACGAGGTGGGCTCCAACAACCCCCTCGGCGTGGACATCAAGAAGCACAAGGATGAGAGCGGCAAGCCGTTGGACGGCATTCCCTTCCATCCCTACTACACCGTGAAGGACATCTTCGGCGCGGTGGTGTTCCTGTTCGTGGTGTCGGTGATCGTCTTCTACCTGCCGACCTTCAACGGGATCTTCCTGGAGCACGACAACTTCAAGCAGGCCAACCCGCTCCAGACCCCGGCCCACATCAAGCCGGTGTGGTACTTCGGTACCTTCTACGCCATCCTGCGCGCAGTGCCCGACAAGCTCACCGGCGTGGTGCTTATGTTCCTGGCCATCGCCCTGCTGTTCCTGCTGCCCTGGCTGGACCGGTCCAAGGTCAAATCCTGGAAGCTGCGGCCCATCTACAAGCAGATGGTCATCCTGTTCGGCATCAGCTTCCTGGTGCTGATGTATCTGGGCGCACAACCGGCAACCGCGACCTACACCATGTTCGCGCGGATCTTCACCGTGATTTACTTCGCGTTCTTTATCGCGCTGCCGTTCGTGTCCAAATGGGAAAAGCCGAAACCGGTTCCGGAAAGGGTGACTGAGTGATGAAGAACTGGATCGCAGCTATCGTGATGGGCTTCGTCGCCCTTCCGGGCCTGGCGCAGGCCGCTGGCGGCGAGGCGGATCTCATGCACATGGAGGTGGACTACTCCAAGGAGACCTTGCGGGACGGCGCCAAGACCTTCATGAATAACTGCCTGGGCTGTCACTCCGCCAAGTACTACCGCCTCAAGAACCTGGTGGACGACCTCGGCATGTCCAAGACCATGGTCGAGGACAAGCTCATGTACGGGCTCACCGACGTCAATCAGCACATGATGTCGGCCATGTCGCAGGAGCAGGGGACCGACTGGTTCGGCGCGGCGCCGCCGGATCTGTCCCTGACCTCCCGGGTCCAGGGCACCGACTGGATCTACACCTACCTCCTGCGGTTCTATAAGGATGACGGCGCGGCCACCGGCTGGAACAACCATGTGTTCCCCGAGGTCAGTATGCCCAACGTCCTGTACCACATGACCGAGCAGGCCCCCGGCTACTACGCCGCCATGCCCAAGCCGCATCATGGCGAGGGCGAGGCCGAATATCCGGAAGTGCCCGAGAAGCTCGATCAGAAGGTGCAGAACCTGGTGTCCTTCATGGCCTATCTGGGCGATCCCTCGGTCCTGGCCAGGCATTCCATGGGCCCCTGGGTGCTGCTCTTCCTTGCCGTGCTGGGCGTTCTCACCTATCTGGTGAAGAAGGAGTACTGGCGGGATATCCACTAGAGTCCGGCAGTCCGAGTACGGCCCGAAAAGCCCCGCTTCTCCGGAAGCGGGGCTTTTCTTTGCTCTGGTAGGGGGCGTGCGCGGGGATGGAAGTGGCCGGTGGTTGGCCGTACCCTGGTACGGTCCCGCACAGACACCGGAAGGGGGAATGGTTTGCCCCAGCTGTATATCCGGACGCTCGGCCGCATGGCCGTGCTCCGTGACGGAGAGCCACTGCCCGGCCTCGGGGAGGGCAAGGTCGCCGCGCTCCTCGCCTATCTGGCGGTGGAGCGGGGGCAGCCGCACGAGCGGGAGCGGCTCGCCGGTCTTTTCTGGCCCGAGCAGCCCGGGAGCAGGGCGCGGAACAATCTCCGTCAATCCCTGCACCAGCTGCGGCGGATTCTGGAAGGCGTGGAGGCGATAAGAAGCGATCAGCGGACGGTACGATTCGATCCGCAAGGAGACGTGACGGTGGACGCCGCGTACCTGGAGGCGCCGCTTCCGGAGTGCACGGATCCCGACCGGCCTTTCTACTACGCGGGGCCTTTCCTGGACGGGATCCGCCTCGGCAACGGCATGGAGGAGCTCGAGTCGTGGCTTCGTGCCGTGCGGGAGCGGTTCCACAAGCGCGCGGCCGCTTATATGGAACGATTGGCCGACTGCTGCCGTACCCTCGGCCGGCCGCAGGACGCCCTGCATTACGCCGGACGCTTGGTGGAGGTGGATCCGTGGCACGAGGGGGGGCACCGGCTCATCATGGAGCTCCTGGCGGAGCAGGGCAGGCGGGAGGATGCCCTGGTGCACTACCATAGCCTGGCGGATCTGCTCGGGCGGGAGCTGGGTGTCGCCCCCGAAGAGGAGACGCAAAGGCTCCGCGACAGGCTACGCGGGGCGGGGTCTGGGGAAGTAGGCGCGTCTGAGGTACCTGTCAGGGCGACTCATCCGCCGCCGGGCAGGGTCCGGATCGCGGTGCTTGCGTGCCGCGTCACCTTCCCCGGCGAGCGGGATCCGGAAGCGGCGGCGGCCCGGATCGCCCCCATGGCCCGGGCGGTGGACCGGGTGGCGAAGCGCTACGGAGCGCGGGTTATCCGCCCTCACGGCGGGAATTTCCTCATCTATTTCGGCCTCGGGGAGGATCGCGAGTGGATGGCGGTACATGCCGTCCGGACCGCCCTGCAGCTGCTGGAGGAGAGCGGCGAGGGCGGGGCGGAAATGGAGCCCCCGTTCGATATGCGGCTAGCGGTTCATATGGGGGCGACGGTCCAATTCGACGCCGGTCCGGAAGAGCCGGACGCTTCCGGCATGGTGACCGGACCGGCGTGGGCGGCGGCGGCTCACGCCGGTCCCGGAACGGTGCTTGCTACCGAGCCCGTGCGGCGTGCGGTCAGGGAATTTTTCCAGTTCCACGAGACGGAGATCCGCGTTCAGGATCCCCAGGCCCCCTCCTCGGAGGGCTCCTGGGGCCTGCGCGCGGTGGAGGCTGAGCGAGCCAGCGGCGGCTGGGAGACGGCCGGTCGGTTGGTGGGAAGGGACCGCGAGCTGGACTGGCTCACCAAATGCTGGCGTGACGTGGAGGGGGGACGGGGACGGGCGGTTCTGCTACGCGGGGAGGCCGGGATCGGCAAAACCCGGCTGGTGCGGGCCATGGCCGAACGGCTGAGCGGCCGGACGGGGACTGTACGGGAATACCGCTGCCTGCCCATGCACCAGGACGATCCTTACCATCCCTTCACCGCCGGCGCTTTTCCCGAGCTGCTCGGGCTCGGCGAGTCGGACGACGCTGCGACGCGGATCACCAAAATAGAGCGCTTTCTGGCCGGTTACCCGAGGGTGCCCCGCCAGGGCCCCTATCTGCTGGGCCGGCTTTTCGGACTCCCCGTGGAAGCGCATTATCCGGACCCGGGGCTGACGCCGGCGGAGGAGGGCAGGCGGCTTCGGGAGGTGATCCTGGAGGTGGCCTTCTCCCGGGACCGGGAGGGGCCGCAGGTGCTGGTGGTAGAGGATCTCCACTGGGCCGATCCGTCCACGCTGGCGGTGCTGGAGCGCATGGTTCATCGCCTGACGACGGAGCCGCTCTTCCTCGTCCTGACAGCGCGCCGGATGCCGGAGTGGCAGCTTTCCGCGGGAGAGGCCGTGGAGCTTCTGGACATCCCGCCCCTGGAAGAGGCGCAGGTGGTTTCCCTGATCGCCTGCGCCACCGGCGAGCGCCATCCTCCGGAGCGCCTGTGCCGCAGCGTACAGGAATGGAGCGACGGGATCCCGCTATTCGCGCTGGAGCTGCTGCGGGAGATCCGGGAAGCACCGCCTCCGGAACGCTCCATGCCCTCCATGCCGGAGACCCTGGAAGACATCTTCGGCGCGCGCCTCAGCCGCCTTCCGGAACGGGGTCCGCTCATCCAGCTGGCCGCCACCATCGGCCGGGATTTCCCCGCCTCCCTGCTGGCCCATGCCGCGGGCCTTTCCAGGGGGGAGCTGGACGCGGCCCTGGCGGATCTGGACCGGGAAGGCATCCTGGGCCCCATCGACGCCAGCGGGGGCAACCGGCTCCAGTTCCAGCACGTGCTGCTGCAGGAGGCCGCCTACCGCAGCCAGCTCCACGAGCGGCGGCGGGCCAATCACGCCGCCGTCGCCGCGGCCATAGAAGCCCATCATCCCGACATTGAAAAGAGTCAGCCGGCCTGGCTCGCCCATCACCTGACAGAGGGGGGTAGGGCGGGAGACGCCCTTCCCCCCTGGCTCCAGGCCGCCCGGCAGGCCTGGCGGCAGGTGGCCAATGCCGAGGCAGTGGATCTATGTCTCAAGGGGCTGGAGGCGGCGCGGACCTCCGCGGCGGATACCGGACCCAAGGAGCGGGAATTGCTGTTGATCCTGGGCCGGGCCCGGATGGCACTGCGCGGTTACAGTGCCCCGGAGGTGGAGGCGGCCTTCCGGGGGGCGCTGGACCTCTGCGCACCCGGCGCGGCCCGGGGCGATCGTTTCCAGGCCCTTTGGGGGCTGTGGCTCGGGGCGGCCACCCGCGAGGGGCACGCTCACGCGCTGGAGATCGCCGAGGAGCTGCAATCCCTGGCGGCCAAGCTGGGACCGCCCTACGGCGGTGCCGCCGACTATGCGGTGGGCTGCACCGCCTACTGGCTGGGGGACCTGCAGAGGGTCGAGACCGCGGCGCGGCGCGGCGCTGGGCGGGAGAGCCAGCCGGACGGCCTGGAGGATCCTCTGGCTGGACGAGACCGCGTGGCCCGCTTCGGCCTCGACCCTGCGGCCTTGAGCCTGTGTTATCTGGCCCTCGCCTATTGGCACTTTGGTTATCCGGAGACGGCGGTTACGGTCAGCCGGGACGCATTGGAGGTGGCCGAGGCCCACGGTCACCCCTATTCCCTGGGGGCCGTGCTTGCCTATTGCATGGCGATAGCATTCCTCCGCCAGGATGTGGCGGAGGTCCGCAGGTTTGTCCGGCGGATGGAGCAGCTCGGGGATTCCGCGGGGGGGCCTATCCATTGGGGCTGGGCCTGGCTTCATGCCTCCTGGGCGGATGCGGTGGAAGGCTGGGAGACGGCGACGGGCCCGCTGGTGGAGGGCACTGAGAACATGTGCCGGGGCGCCGCGGGCATGGGAGCGACGGCACTGAACCGCATGGCGGAAGCCCTGGCGCTCCTCGGTCGCGACGCGGAAGCGCGGGCCGTGGTGGCCCGTGGGCTGGATTCGGCCACAGCGGTGGGGGATCGGGTCACCGTGCCCGAGCTGCTCCTGACGCGTGGGCGGATCCGGGCGCGGGAGGAGCCGGAGGCGGCCGAGCAGGACCTGCGTCGGGCCCTGACCCTGGCCGGGGAGATGGGCTCCGTTGGCTACGGGGCCCGCATCGGGAGCCTGCTGGGACGGCTCCTGCTCGGCCAGGGCAGGGAGGGGGAGGCGAGGCGGCTGGCGGCCCCGCTCCATAACGGCCTGAAGGAGGGCCGGGACGGATTGGAAACGGGCTGCCTGGGCCGCCTGCTGTGAATCAGCCCCCGCGCACCTTGGGCAGGCGGTGCAGGGCGGCGTCGATGGCCTCGGCGGGATACTCGTAGTTCTCCAGGGCACCCGAGAAGTACTTGTCGTAGGCCGCCATGTCGAAATGGCCATGGCCGGAGAGGTTGAAAAACAGGGTCTTTTCCTCACCGCTCTCCTTGCAGCGCAGCGCCTCGTCCATGCAGGCCCGGATGGCGTGGTTGGTCTCCGGGGCGGGGATGATGCCCTCCGCCCGGGCGAAGGTGACGCCGGCCCGGAAAGTCTCCACCTGGGGCACGGCGACGGCCTCGAGGAGGCCCTCGTTGTAGAGCTGGGACACCAGGGCCGAATCGCCGTGATAACGCAGGCCGCCGGCATGGATGGACGGCGGCATGAAGTCGTGGCCCAGGGTGTACATGAGGGTCAGCGGCGTCAGGCCCTGGGAATCACCGAAGTCATAGGCGTAGTGGCCGCGGGTTAGGGTGGGGCAGGATGTGGGCTCCACCGCCACCAGCCGGACCTCCTTGCCGGACGCTTTGTCGGCCAGGAAGGGGAAGGCCGCGCCGCCGAAGTTGGAGCCGCCGCCGCATGGGGCGAAGACCATGTCCGGGTAGTCGCCCACCTTGTCGAACTGCTTCTTGGCCTCCAGGCCGATCACCGTCTGGTGCAGGAGCACGTGATTGAGCACGGAGCCCAGGGCGTAGTTGGTGTCCTCGCGCCCCGCGGCGTCCTCCACTGCCTCGGAGATGGCCAGGCCCAGCGATCCGGGGTTTTCCGGATCCTCGGCCAGGGCCTTGCGGCCGGCCTCGGTCCGGTCGGTGGGGCTGGGGAGGACTTCGGCGCCCCAGGTCTGCATCATGGAGCGCCGGAAGGGCTTCTGCTCGTAGCTCACCTTGACCATGTAGACGCGTACGTCCAGGCCGAACATCTCGCCGGCGAAGGCCAGTGAGGAGCCCCACTGACCGGCGCCGGTCTCGGTGGCCAGCCGGGTGAAGCCTTCCCGCTTGTTGTAGTAGGCCTGGGCGATGGCGGAATTGGGCTTGTGCGAGCCGGCGGGGCTGACGCCTTCGTACTTGTAATAGATGCGCGCCGGCGTCCCCAGCGCGGCCTCCAGGCGGTGGGCGCGGTACAGGGGGGCCGGCCGCCACAGCGCATAGGCCTCGCGCACCGGCTCGGGGATCTCGATCCAGCGGTCCGTGGCCACCTCCTGCTCGATGACCCGCTGCGGGAAGATCGCCGACAGTGCCTCCGGCCCCACCGGATTGCCGTCCGGTCCGAGCGGCGGAGCGGGCGGATTGGGCATGTCGGCCACCACGTTGTACCAATGGCGGGGGATCTCGTTCTCTTCGAGGAGGATCTTGGTCTGCACTGCGCGCTCCTTGAACCGCGGGGCGCTCCTGGACGCCCGGGGGCTAGTGGGGTTGGCGGTATTGTAGGCTGGAATGAGCCCGGCACGAACCCCGTCATGATAAAGGCGCGAAGGCATGGGGAACCTGCTTCGATCGCTGTACCAATTCGTCTGGGAGACCGATCCCGGCTCCCGGCGGCCGCGCCGCGCCGCGGTGCGCGTGCTGCGGCTGCTCCATGTGCTGGGGCGGGAGGTGGTATGGGAAGGCCGGATTCCCGACCAGGCCACCAGCCTGGTCTACACCACCCTGCTGGCCCTGGTGCCCCTGCTGGCGGTGGGCTTCTCGGTGCTCAAGGGCTTCGGGCTGCACACGGAGGTCTATCCCCTGCTGGCGGGGGCCTTCGAGCCCCTCGGGGAGGCCGGGACGCGCATGGCGGAACGGCTCATGGGCTTCGTGGAGGACGTGAACGTGGGCGTGCTGGGCGCGGTGGGGGTGGTATTCCTCCTGTATACGGCCATCTCCCTGGCGCAGAAGATCGAGGATGCCCTGAACGAGCTATGGGCGGTGCGCCGCCTGCGGGGCTACGTGCAGCGGATCGTCGGTTACCTGAGCATCATCACCGTGGGCCCGCTCCTGGCGGTGGGCTCTCTGGCCCTGTCCGCCTCGGTGCTGGGCAGCGAGCGGGTTCAGGCCCTCATCGCCATAGGCCCGCTGGGGGCCGTCATCACCTTCTTTCTGACCATCCTTCCCTATCTGCTGGTTATACTGGCCTTTACCTTCGTTTACCTCATCATTCCCAATGCGCGGGTGGAGGTGAAGGCGGCCTTCATCGGCGGGCTGGTGGCCGGGGTCCTCTGGGAGACGGTGGGCTGGATCTTCGGCGCCATGGCCGTGGGGTCCACGCGCTACTCCGCGGTCTATTCCAGCCTGGCCATCCTGGTGGTGTTCATGATCTGGGTATTCCAGAGCTGGCTGATCCTGCTGTTCGGGGCACGCCTGGCCTTCTATGTACAGCATCCCGAATCGCTGCGGCGCTCGGGCAGCACCCGCATAAGCGCCCGCCTCGCGGAGCGGCTGGCGCTGCTCATGATGGCCCGGATCGTCCGGGACTATCTCCAGGGCGAGCGCCTGCCCTGGACCTCCGACCAGCTGGCGGAATGGATGGAGGTGCCGGTGCAGGTGGTGGAGCGCATCGCCGAGGATCTCCGGAAGGCGGGACTCCTGCTCGCCACCGGGGGCGAGCCGCCGGGCCTCGTGCCCGGCCGCAGCCCCGAGCGCATCCCCATGCGCGAGCTCATGGAGGCGGTGCGGTCGGCGGGCGGAAACGAGGTGGTGCCGCCCTACCGCCTCCCCGAGGACGCTCTGGTGGACCGGTACATGAACGCCTGCGAGCAGGCCTGCGAGGAAACCCTCGGGCGGACCACCGTGGTGGACCTGGCAGGCGGGCCGGCCGCCACCTGATCGGCCGCGCCGGACACGGGGAAGGGTATGGCGAACCGCTGGGAGCGGCTTGTCCGCAAGATGAACCGGATCCTCTGGGAGCAGGAGGTGGCGGCCCTGCCCTGGCACCGCCGGGTTCTGGTACGGACGGCGCAGATCCTGCGCGCGCTGGCCATCGACCTCTACGACGGCCGCATGACCCAGCTCACCACCAGCCTGGTCTACACCACGCTGCTCTCCCTGGTGCCCTTGCTGGCCTTCGGCTTTTCGGTGCTCACCGGGCTCGGCATGCAGAACCGCCTGGAGCCGCTGCTGCTGGGCTTCCTCGCACCGCTCGGCTCGGAAAGCCAGGATTTCGCCAATCGCATCCTGGGCTTCGTGGGCCAGATCGAGGTGGGCGTGCTGGGCACGGTGGGGCTGGGCTTCCTGCTTTTCACGGTGGGGTCCCTGATCTACAAGATCGAGACCGGCTTCAATTTCATCTGGGACATCCGGGAGGCCCGGAGCTGGCCGCAGAGCGTAAGCGGCTACCTGAGCGTGATCTTCGGCGGCCCCGTCCTGCTGTTCACCGCCACCGGCATGACCGCCGCCGTCCTGGACTCCCCGCTGTTCCGGGTCGTTTCCGGGCTGGAGCCCCTGGGCACCCTGGTAACTCTGGTCTCCCAGCTGATTCCCTATCTGCTGGTGATCGGGGCCTTCACGCTGTTCTACCTGCTGGTGCCGAACACTCCGGTGCCCCTGGTCAACGCCTTTACCGGCGGCGTGGTGGCCGGACTGCTTTGGCAGCTATCCGGATGGGCCTTCGGCACCTTCGTGGCCACCTCCACCAACTACACCTTCATCTATTCGGGCTTCGCCATCGGCCTGCTGTTCATGATCTGGCTCTACCTGAGCTGGCTGATCCTGCTGGTGGGGGCCCGCATCACTTTCTACTTCCAGCACCCCGAGTACCTGGGCCAGCCCGACCCGGGCACCCCGCTACGCGGTCGGCCCCGTCAGCGCGCCGCGCTAACTGCCATGTTCCTGCTCTGCCGGAGCTTCCAGCGCCGGGAGCCGGCCTGGACCCTGGAACGGCTGGAGGCGCGTCTGGGCATTCCCCGCAATCCACTCAAGGGGGTGCTGGAGGACCTTCACCAGGCGGGCCTGATCGCGCCGACCCGGGACGAGCCCCCCGCCTTCCTGCCCGCCATGGACCCCTACGGCATCACCGTCAAGGCAGTCATGGACGCGGTTTCCCTGTCGCCGGGGAAGCGGGAGCCGCCGCGCTACCGCCTGCGCCCCCACCCGGTGGTGAATCACGTCCTGGAGCGGGCGGATCGGGCCCTGGAGCGTGAGTTCGTGGACACCAGCCTGGGGGCACTGGTGGAGACCGGAGCGGAGGATGGGGACCAGCCCCGGGAGCTCGGGGCTGGCTGAGCCCCTGTCCGCTTCGCCCGACCGGGCCGGACTGATATATTAGAATCTTTAGGTATACTGAAATCGGATAGCCGCGGGCGCGGTCCGCTCGGAGCTCTGCACCGGATCGAATGCCGGCACCGCGCGTTATGAGGAGCCCGATACATGGTCAAGAAGTTCATCGATAAACTGCGGGGCGTGGAGCGGGATGTGATCCAGGGCCCGGAGGACGGCGACGCGCCCTTCTACGCGGCCCAGGGCGACGAGATCGGATTCTTCCGAGCCGCCTATGACCAGCGCTTGCCGGTGATGCTCAAGGGCCCCACGGGCTGCGGCAAGACCCGCTTCCTGGAGCATGTGGCCCACAAGCTCGGCCGGCCGCTGGTCACCGTCTCCTGCCACGAGGACCTCACCAGCTCCGACCTGGTGGGCCGGTTCCTCCTGCAGGGCGAGGAAACCGTGTGGCAGGACGGGCCGCTCACCAAGGCGGTTAAGGAAGGTGCCATCTGTTACCTCGACGAGATCGTCGAGGCGCGCACCGACACCACGGTGGTGATCCACCCGCTCACCGACCATCGCCGCCAGCTGCCCCTGGACAAGAAGGGCCAGATCATCGACGCCCACGAGGACTTCATGCTGGTGATCTCCTACAACCCGGGGTATCAGACCGTGCTCAAGGACCTGAAGCCCTCCACCAAGCAGCGGTTCGTGGGCTACAGCTTCGACTATCCCTCGGAGGCGGTGGAGCGCGAGATCGTGGCCAGGGAGTCCGAGGGCCTGGACGGAGACCTGCTCGAGAAGCTGGTGGCCGCCGGCCGTCAGGCCCGCAACCTCAAGGATCACGGTCTCGACGAGGTGACCTCCACGCGCGCCCTGGTCTACGCCGGACAGCTCATCCAGGCCGGCATGGAGCCCGTGGAAGCCTGCCGCGCCGCCATGGTCGCCCCCATCACCGACGACCCGGAGCTGTCCGAGGCGCTGATGGAGATCGTGCGGGCCCACTTCGGCGCCGAGGCCACGGCGTAACGGCAGGAATCTAACTGCCAAGGATGGCAAAAACAGCAAGATAATGAAGATTCTTAAGGGAAGCGAGGCTGGACGCCTCCGCTTTTGGAGAGAACTTCAGTGGTGCTTTTTGAGTCGTTTTACTTGGCGTCCTTGGCGGTTCAATAATTCGTGAAGAAGCCATGACCGAAAACGAAGCCCTCCTCGAGATCGAGGAGATTCGCCAGCATCTGGAGGGGGTGAGCTTCGTCGCCCACCGCGACTCCACGGAGGTGCTGCCCACCGTCCAGGAGCGCTTCGGCGCCGAGGCGGCCCTGCACTGGCTGGAGCATGCCCGCGACCTGTTCTTTCACGACCGCGAGGCGGGCAAGGCCTTTATCCGCAATACGGAGCAGGCGGTGGCCGCCTGCGGCTGCCTGGACTGGGTGGAGCAGGCGGCGGCGTTTCTGCGCTGGCGGGGCTCCGACAAGGCCCTGGAGGCCTTCATGCCGCAGGTGGGCGAGGTGTACGCCGAGCTCGGTCCCGAAGGCGAGCGGATCTGGTTCGAGATCGGCGTCCGCTGGCTGGAGCGCCACCTGGATTCGGGCACCAGCTATTTCCGCACCCCGTGGCGCGACCTCGCCGGCGGCAAGGGGGCGGCGGGCATGGAGGAGCTCCTCGCGCCCGCCGAGAAGCTGTTCCAGGAGCGCCGGGTGGCGCTCGGCAGCTACATCACCGGCGCCCTGCGGGTGCGCGATCTGGTGGGGCCGGAGGGCCTGGACCAGTGGGCACGGCGCGGCGCCGACATCCTCCAGGCCTCGCGGCAGCGCGGCGAAGCCTACTTCCGGCTGGAGAGCGCCGAGAGCGTCGGGCTGCTGCTGGAGGCGGTGCCCGGCTATCGGGTCCGGGACCACGCCCGGCTGCTGCAGATGCTGCAGACGGCCTGGTTCGGCCGGGCCCACCCCTTCGCGGAGAGCGAGTGGATCCCGGGGGCGGGCCGCCCCCTGGCGGACACCGACGGCGAGGCCATCTACCTGCCTGCGGTCTTTCCGTCCCGCGACGAGGCGCTGCTGGCTGTGCTCCACGTGGCCGGCCATATCGAGCTGGGCACCTACGATCGGGGGGCCATCGAGGCCCTGTTCCGGGAAGCGGGCATGGCCCATCCACCCCTGGAGGACGACCAGCGCATCACCTGGCGGCCCCTCTATGCCGCCTACGGCGACGAGCTGTTCCGCTTTCAGCTGCTGTTCGACCTGTGCGAGGACCTGCGCGTGGATTCGGCCCTAGACCGGGTCCTCCCGGGCCATCTGCGCCGCCTGGAGGCCCTGGCCGGGCGGGGGGAAGCCCCCGAAGGGGCCGCCGCGCCCTACTGGCATCTGGCCCTGGAAAGCGTGCGCGGCGCCCTCGGGACGGCGGAGCTGGACGAGCGCCTGCGGCCGTTGCTGTCGCCGGAGGCGGCCCTGCTCGACGCCTTCCGCGTCGCCAACCGGCTCTATGCGGAGGAGGCCGACCTGCCCACGCCGGATATCGGCGACCGGGACCGCGCCTATCTGCCCGGGCGTGGCCCCAATGCCTCCCGGCCCGTCTATCCCCGCAGTCTCGGTGAGGAGGACGAGGATCCCTCCGCCTCCGACGGGCTGGAGGACAGCCGCGGCGAGGAAAGCGAGCGCCAGGAGGAGCAGGAAGGCGGCGAGACGCAGGAGGACCCGGACTGGTCCATGCCTCCGGAGGAGACCGGGGGCAGCGGTGGCCGCATCGGCGCCGGCATCAATACCGCCACCACGGTCTCCGGCAGGCGACGCCAGCGGCGCGCCGACCAGGTGGGCATCGGCTATCCGGAATGGGACTACCGGGACCAGGACTACAAGCCGGACTGGGCCTGGGTCCAGGAAAAGGCCCTGGCGGAGTCGGATGCCGACGGCGCCGCGGAGCTGCTCGCCGCGCACGGCGATACCCTGACCCGCCTCAAGCGCGCCCTGGAAATGCAGAAGCCTCAGCGTCCGGCGCCGCTACGCCGCCAGCTCGACGGCGAGGAGCTGGACGTGGAGGCGGCCATGGACTTCGTCACCGAAAAGCGGGCCGGCAACGCGCCCGAGCCGTACGTCTACCAGCACCGCGCCCGGGTGGAGCGCGACACGGCGGTGCTGCTGCTGGCCGACCTGTCCACCTCCATCATGGCGCCCTGCCAGTCGGGCGAGGGGCGGGTTGTGGACCGCCTGCGCGCGGGGATGCTGCTGTTCGCCGAGGCGCTGGACGCCCTGGGCGATCCATTCGCACTGGCCGGATTCGCCTCCAAGTACCGGGACGGCGTAAGCTACTACCCCATCAAGGGCTTCGAGGGATCCCTGAACGCCGAGGTCCGCGGCACCATCGCCGGCATCAACGGCCGCCTCGCCACCCGGATGGGGGCCGCAATCCGGCATGCCTGCCGGCGGTTCGCGGGGGTACGCGCCGAACGCCGGCTGCTGCTGCTACTATCCGACGGGCGCCCGGCGGATTATGATGACGGCGGCGATCCCCGCTATCTCCACGAAGATACCCGCATGGCGGTCAAGGAGGCGGCAAGCCAGGGGATTCACCCCTTCTGCCTGACCCTCGACCCCTCGGGGGCCGACTACCTGCCGGCCATATTCGGACCGGGGCATTACCTGGTCGTGGACCGGGTGGACGAGCTGCCGCGCAGGCTGCCGGAGGTCTATCTGCGGCTGCGGGCCGCCTGAGCTGTCCCGGGTCGGCGCCTTGCTGCGCCTGACTCCCCGTCTCGCGGAATTGCAGCGAATGCTTGAACCGGGACACCAAAGCCCCTATATAGAGACCGGTGCCGGCATGCCGTGCCGGCTGTCTTTCGTCTTTGCCCTATGGAGGACTGTAATCCATGCCCACCTACGAATATGCCTGTTCCTCGTGCGGTCACCAGTTGGAAGTGAAACAGCGCATCAGCGAGGATTCCCTCACCGAATGTCCCGAATGCAAGGAGCACGGCCTGCGCAAGCAGCTCAATAACGCCGGCTCCTTCGTGCTCAAGGGCGGTGGCTGGTACAAGGACGGCTATTCCAGCTCGAAGGAGCGGCAGAGCGAATCCTCCTCCAGCGGGAGCAGTACGGGCACGGATTCCTGAATCCGCCCGCCCCGGGGGGCGGCGCTCGCGTACCACGGAGGCGGCCATGGCCACCCGCTGGATGCGCGGACTCCTGGAGCGGATCGGCCGGGAGCCCGATCAGAACAACTTGCAGAAAGCCTTTTTCGACCGCTATACGGGCCGCACCCTGCTCGTGCACGACGGCCTGCCGCAGGGCTGGCTCGGCAAGCTGGTGCACGAGCCCGGCGGGGGCGGCCATTTCCGCATCGACGTGAGCGGTCCGGCGTTCCGGCCGGGCACGCCGATACGCAGGCTGTATCCCGTACAGTGGCTGGTGCGCGAGCATATCCTGCCGCTCGGGCTGCCCCGGCCGGTGCTGGTGAAGGTGGAGGACCGCGACCATCTGCGTGCGCGGCATCTGCGGCGCCATGGCGGCGTCTGTGATCCCGCGGAGGTGGGCATGATCCTGGAGGATATGACCGAGCGGCCCCACGCCCTGCTGTATCCCGAGGAGGGCGGTTTTTCGGTGGATTGGGTCCTGGATCCGGAAGACAATCTAGTGGACACGCCCTACGGGCTCATCTAGCGTAGTAGGGACTGATTTTTTGCGCCTCCGCCCCTGACGGCGGGGGCGCTTTTGGTCTACAGCCCATGCTTCCATCATGGGCTGTAAATGCCCGCTTCCGGTACCCCGAAGGTGTTCCCTTCCCTGGAAATGGCGGTATCCGGGCTTTCATGCCCGCTCCCGGATGTCAGGGAGTCAGGGTGGGCATTGCCCATGACTCCCGGATGCCCGGGACCGAAGGAGTGAATTCTCTGAACGGGACCGCCCGGCCGGCGGCCCCTGCGGTGGTGGGAGCGTTAGCGGATGAGCCTGCTGGCCCTGGTCCTTCTCCCGTTGCTGGGGGCCTTGCTGCCTTTGATCGGCGGGCATCGCCGCCATCGTGCCAACGCAGCCTGGGCGGCCGCGGTCCTGGGGGTCACGCTGGCCATGGTGCTGCCCTACGGTGGCGCAGTGCTCGGTGGCGAGGTGTTCGTGGAGCGCTGGACCTGGCTGCCTTCGGCGGGGCTGGACCTGGCCTTGCGCCTGGATGGACTCAGCCTGTTGTTCGTGTTCCTGGTGCTCGGCATCGGGCTGCTGATCGTCCTCTATTCCTATTACTACCTGCCTGAGCGCGCCCCGCTGCACCGCTTCTATGTGCTCTTCCTGCTGTTCGCGGCGGCCATGCTCGGCTTGGTTCTGTCGGAGAACCTCCTGCTGCTGGTGCTGTTCTGGGAGCTCACCAGCCTCAGCTCCTTCCTGCTGATCGGCTTCTGGAACCTGAACCCCGCTGCCCGCCAGTCGGCGCGCATGGCGCTGGTGGTCACCGGGGGCGGCGGCCTGGCCCTGCTCGCCGGCGTGCTCTTGCTCGGCGAAGTGGCGGGTGGCTACGACCTCACCACGGTGCTGGCGGCGGGGGAGGTGGTGCAGGCGGACTCGGCCTATCCCTGGATCCTGGGCCTGATCCTGCTGGGGGCTTTCACCAAGTCCGCCCAGTTCCCCTTCCACTTCTGGCTTCCCCAGGCCATGTCCGCGCCCACGCCGGTGAGCGCCTACCTCCATTCGGCCACCATGGTGAAGGCCGGCGTCTTCCTGCTAGCCCGCCTTTTCCCCACCCTCGCCGGAACCAATCTGTGGTTCGCTCTGGTGACCGGAGTGGGCCTCCTGACCCTGCTGTTCGGGGCCTTCTTCGCCCTGTTTCGGCACGATTTAAAGGGGCTTCTGGCCTATTCGACCATCAGCCATCTGGGCCTGATCACCATGCTATTCGGCCTGGGTACGCCCCTGGGCGCGGTGGCCGGGGTCTTCCACATAATTAATCACGCCATCTTCAAGGCCTCCTTGTTCATGGCCGCCGGGATCGTCGAGCACGAGACCGAAAGCCGCGACATGCGCCAGCTCAACGGCTTGTTCGGCTACATGCCGCACACCGCCTTGCTGGCCATGGTGGCCGCCGCTGCCATGGCGGGGGTGCCTCTGCTGAACGGTTTCCTGAGCAAGGAGATGTTCTTTGCCGAGACCCTGCACCTCGGGGCGCCGGCAGGGCTGGGTATGCTGCTCCCCGCCGCCGCCGTGCTCTCCGGGGTGTTCGCGCTGGCCTACTCCCTGCGCTTCATCCACGACGTATTCTTCAACGGCGAGCCGGTGGGGCTCACCAAGCAGCCCCACGAACCGCCGCGCTACATGCGGGTGCCCATCGAGGTGCTGGTGGCGCTGTGCTTGCTGGTGGGCATCCTTCCGGGGTGGACTGTGGCCCCGTGGCTGGTCATGGCCGCGGAAGCGGTGGTCCAGGGGCCGCTGCCCTATTTTGACCTGGCCGTCTGGCACGGCTTTACGCCGCCCTTCTTCATGAGCGTGGCCGCCCTGGTGGGCGGAACCCTACTATACGCCGCGCGGTATTGGGCCTATCGCTGGCATGATCGCTTGGTTCCCGTAATCGAACCGATAGTCCGGTACGTGCGCATGGAGGAGCTGGCGGTCGGGCTGGGCGCACGGGCGGGGCGTTGGCTGGAGACCGGTTCCCTGCAGCGCTACCAGTTCCTGCTGGTGGCAACGGTGGTGGCCCTAGCGGCGGCAGGTTGGCTCAATGGCGCACAGCCGTTGGCCCTGCCCGCCCCGGGGGGCGATCCCGGCTCGTCGGTGATCATGATCGCCCTGGGCCTGGCCTTCGGCGCGGGTGCCACGGTGGTCCTGCGGCGGCGCCGCTTCCTGGCGGTGCTTTGGCTGGGCGTAGTGGGTCTGGGCGTGGCCTTGTTCTTCGTCCGCTTTGCCGCGCCGGATCTGGCCCTGACCCTGCTCACGGTGGAATTGGTTACCGGCGTCCTGTTGCTGCTCGCCTTGTATTTCCTTCCCCAGCGCAGCCCGGTGGATTCGGGGGTGCCGCGCCGCTGGCGGGACGCTGTCCTCGCCGGCCTGACAGGAGTGGCGGTGGGCGGGCTGCTATGGCGGGCCCTGGTTGCGGACCCCGCCCGGATCGGCAGGCAGTTCCTGGAGCTTAGCCTCCCGGAAGCGGGCGGCGGAAACGTGGTAAACACCATCCTGGTGGACTTCCGCGGCTTCGACACCCTCGGTGAGATCACCGTGCTGGCCATCGCCGCGGTGGGTATCCTAACCATGCTGCGCGGCTTCTTGATCCCGCCCGGCCCGGAGCTGCGCGGTATGCCTTGGGACAGGGACGCGCACCCCCTGGTGCTGGTGACCATCTCCCGTGCCCTGCTGCCGCTGGCCCTTGTGGTGTCGCTGTTCCTCCTGGTGCGCGGCCACCACGAGCCGGGCGGCGGCTTCGTCGCCGGCCTGGTCACGGGCATCGGCCTGATCCTTCAATACCTGGCCAGCGGCAGCCATTGGGTGCGGAAACGGCTGCACCTCCGCTACCGCCCCCTACTGGCCGTGGGCCTGGGAATCGCCACCGGAACGGGCATGCTGGCCTGGGTATGGGGAGATCCCTTCCTGGCCTCCGCCCATGGCCATTTCCACCTACCCGTGCTCGGTGACATACCCTGGGCCACCACCCTCCTGTTCGACATCGGCGTCTATCTGACCGTGGTGGGAGCGGTGACCCTGATCCTCGCCGAGCTGGGGCGGCTCGGCCAGAAGCTGGATGCGCGGTCCTTCCCGGCGACGGGGGAGGGCGAGAGGCAGAAAGGAGCGGGAAGCGAATGGCCCTGGTAGTGGCGGTGACGGTGGGCTGGCTGACGGCGTGCGGGATCTACCTCCTGCTGCGGGCCCGGACCTTTTCGGTGATCCTGGGCCTGGCCCTCCTGTCCCACGCCGCCAACCTGACCCTGTTCTTCTCGGGAGGCATCCCGGCGGAGGCGTCCCCGCCCCTGATCCACGGGGAAGGGCATGGGGAGGCTTACGCTGATCCCCTGCCGCAGGCCTTGGTTCTCACCGCCATCGTGATCAGTTTCGCCATGACCGCCTTCGCGCTGATCCTGGCCCTGCGCAACCGCCGTGCCCTGAAGAGCGACCACGTGGACGGTCGGCGGGAGCAGCGATGAACGCCCTGGCCGTCATTGCCCCGGTGGTGCTGCCCCTGGTGGTGAGCGCCCTGCAGCTGGCCCTGCGCGGCATGGGGGCGCAGCGGGTCCTGGGGGTCGCCTCCACCCTGGCCCTGAGCCTGCTGGCGGGCTGGCTACTGTACCTTGCCGCCGAGGGTCCCCAGGTGTATCAGGTGGGCGGGTGGAGCCCCCCGCTGGGCATCGTCCTGGTCCTCGATCGCCTGAGCGCCTCGCTGCTGGCGGTGACCGCCCTGATCGCCCTGGGCAGCCTGATCTTCGCCACCGGAGGCACGGACAAGCACAGTCACGCCTTCCATCCCCTGTTCCAGTTCCAGCTGATGGGCCTCAACGGGGCCTTTTTGACCGGCGATCTCTTCAATCTGTTCGTCTTCTTCGAGATCCTGCTGATTGCCTCCTACGGCCTCCTCCTGCACGGCGGCGGAGGGCGCAGGAGCCGGGTGGCCTTCCACTACGTGACGCTCAACCTGACGGCCTCCCTGTTCTTCCTGGTGGGGCTGGCGGTACTCTACGGAGCCGCCGGCACCCTGAACATGGCCGACCTGGCCCGCACCTTGCCCGAGCTGCCGCGGGAATCGGCGGATCTGGCCCGGGCGGGCGGTCTGGTGCTGCTGGGGGTGTTCGCCCTGAAGGCGGCCATCTTCCCGCTCTATATGTGGCTGCCGGCCGCCTACGGGGCCGCCATGGCACCGGTGGCCGCACTGTTCGCGGTGATGACCAAGGTGGGCATCTATGCCGTGCTGCGCCTGGACAGCCTCCTGTTCGGTGCGCTGCCGGGGCCCGGTCTGGAATTCCTGCTGCTCTACGCCGGCCTCGCCACCCTGCTGGTGGGCGCATTGGGGACGTTGGGGGCCGCCCGGCTCAATAACATGGTCAGCTATCTGATGCTGGTGTCCATCGGCACGCTGCTGCTGGGCTTCGGCGCTCGGGAGGGCCAGGGGATGGGCGCCGCGCTGTATTATCTCTTCCATACCACGCTGCTCACCGCGGGCCTCTACCTGCTGGTGGGGGTGATCGCCCGCCAGCGCGCTCCCCTGGGTGACCGCCTCCAGGCCGGTGCCGCGCTCGCCCAGCCCACGGCGCTCGGCCTCCTGTTCTTCATCGGGGCCATCGGCGTGGCGGGGCTGCCGCCGCTCAGCGGCTTCCTCGGCAAGCTGCTGATCCTCCAGGCGTTCCTCACCGAGCCGTTCATGGTCCCGGTTTATTTCGGCGTGCTGTTCGGCGGCTTTATGGTGATCCTGCCCCTGGCGCGGGCCGGGTCCACCCTGTTCTGGAAACAGGGCCTGGATCCGGGGCCGGTGCGGGCCGCCGGCGTACGTACCCTGGGGCCCGCCGCGGCCCTGATCCTCAGCACCTTGGTACTTGCCCTGGGGGCCGGTCCCACCGCCCGGTGGGCCGAGGGAACAGCGGCGGAGATCCGGCAGCCGACCTCCTATATCGAGGCGGTTCTGGGGCCGGAAGCGGACGCGTCCGGCAGGGAGGAGAGGCCATGAGGAGCTTCCTGGGACACTGGGTACCGCGGCCCTGGCTCGCCCTGGTACTGGCGGGGTTCTGGGTATTGCTGAACAATCGGTTGAGTCCGGGGGTGGTCGCCGCCGGTCTGCTGATCGGTCTGCTGGTGGCCGGGTTCACGGACCGGTTCTGGGGGCGGCCCACCGTCGTGCCCCGCCGTCCCCTGCTGGTGCTGCGGTTGCTGGGGCGCCTGCTGGGGGACATCGTGGTGGCCAATCTGTCGGTGGCGGCCCTGATCCTGCGCTGGTGGCGCAGCCCCCGCTCCGCCTTCATCGCCTATCCGCTGCGGCTCAGGGACCCGGTGCCGGTCACCATCCTGTCCAGCCTCATCTCCCTGACCCCGGGGACGGTGACCGTGGATGTGGACCGCGAAGGGGGGCGCCTGTGGATCCATTGCCTGGACCTGCAGGACGAGCAGGCCCTGATCGAGCGCATCCGGCAACGCTATGAGCGGCTTCTCGAGGAGATCTTCCCATGATCCTGCTGTATGCCGGCTGGACCGCCGTGGCCTGCATGGTGCTGGCCATGATCCTGAACCTGTGGCGGATCCTAAAGGGGCCTTCGCTGCCTGACCGGATCCTGGGCCTCGACACCATGTTCATCAACACCATCTCCCTGTTGATCCTGCTGGGCGTCCTGCGGGGCGGCACAGCCTTCTTTGAGGCCTCGCTGCTGATCGCCCTGCTGGGCTTCGTCACTACTATTTCCTTCAGCAAGTACCTGTTGCGCGGGGACATAATCGAATAGGAGAGGGGCATGGTGCTCGAGCTTACCGTGGCGTTCTTTCTCCTGGTCGGCGCGGTATTCGCGCTGATCGGCTCCATCGGCTTGGCCCGGCTGCCCGATTTCTACGCCCGACTGCATGGACCAACCAAGGCCACCACCCTCGGGGTGGGGGGCATGCTGGTGGCCTCCATGATCCATTTCAGCGCAGTCGGGGGGTGGAGCTTTCACGAGCTGCTTGTGATTCTGTTCCTGTTCCTGACCGCCCCGGTGAGCGCCCACCTCATGGCCAAGGCGGCGCTTCACCTGGAAAAGCGGGACAGCGACGAGGAATCAGCGTAGGGCCCTTGGAAGTGAGCCCGGTAAGCTAGGAGGCTCGGGTGGTCGCCGGCTCCTCCGGCGCCTCCTCTTCCTCGGGGGCGGGGATATAGCAGATCACCCGGTCACCCAGACGGGGCTCGCTGGTCCGGTCCGGCGAGTGGAGGATCAGCTCGCCGTTCCGGCGCAGGAGGAGCAGGGTCTCGCTGCCCTCGGGGCAGTAGGGCCCGCGGGGGTTGGATCCGGTGATCCAGTACTGGTCGAAGTGCCAGCCCAGATAGTAGCGCCGGGTCATCTCGTCGTAGGTGGCGTCCATGCTGAAGGCGGTGCGCCCGCGGACCTCCTGGCTGAACTCCGGGGTATCCTCCTCGGTGCCTTTGCTGGCGGGCAGCTGGAAGACGTGGCGCCGCCCCAGCTCGTGCGCGAAGCGGGTGCAGACCAGGGCGTTGTAGGCGGGGTTGTCGGTGGCCGCCAGGAGGTTGCCGATGCCTGCCAGGTCCAGCTGCTGGCGGCCCAGCTCGGACAGGATCTCGCCCACATGGGTGGGCACGCCTACGGCCTGCGCGGCGTGGAGCCGGTGGGCGGAGGAGTCGGCGAGGATCACGCGGACGCCCTCCTCGTGGAGCCGCTGCGCCAGCTGGATGGACCAGGGGCTGGCGCCCACTAGCAGCAGACCGTTGGGGCTGGCCGCGGTGAGGCCGAGCTTCCGGGCCAGGGGCCGGATGGTCAGGCCGTGGAGGAGGACCGTGATCAGGATGATGGCGAAGACCAGCGGGAAGATGAGGTTGGCCTGCTCGTAGCCGGCCCGCGCCAGGTTCTGGCCGAGAATCCCCGCCATGGCCGCCGCCACCACGCCCCGCGGGGCGATCCACGCCAGGAGCAGGCGCTCCCGGAGGCGGATGCTGGAGCCGAGCGTGGACAGCATCACCGCCGCCGGGCGCACGGCGAACAGCACCACGCCGACGAAGGCGGCGCTGCGCCAGTCCAGCTGGGCCAGGGTCTCGGGCTCGATGTCGGCGGTGAGGACCACGAAGAGCAGCGTGATCAGGAATACGACGATGTTTTCCTTGAAGCGCCGCAGGTCCAGGGCATCGGCCAGCTCCATGTTGCCCATGACCAGGCCCATGGCCGTGGCCGCCAGCAGCCCCGCCTCGTGGAGCATGGAGTTGGCCAGCACGTAGACCAGCATGACGAAGGCCAGGAGCCCCGGGGCCTTGAGGAACTCGGGGACCAGCCCGGTGCGGAACAGTCGGCCCAGGGCCCAGCCCACGACGCCGCCGAGCAGGGAGGCGAAGATCAGCGCGCCCAGCAGCTGGAAGGTGAGGTCCCACAGCGTTCCCTGGCCGGTCCCGCTGCCCAGGGCGTACTCGAAGCTCAGAATGGCCAGCAGGGCGCCCAGGGGGTCGTTGATGATCCCTTCCCACTTGAACAGGGAAGCGGGCCGAGGCGAGAGCTTGGCATGGCGCAGCAGCGGTCCGACCACCGTGGGGCCCGTGACCACCAGGATGGCGCCCAGGGTGATGGCGAGCGGCCAGGCCAGCTCGGCGATGTAATGGGCGGCCAGGGAGGCGAAGATCCAGCCCAGCACCACGCCCAGGGAGATGAGCCGCAGGACGCCGCGCGCCACCCCCTCGATCTCCGATCGCTTGAGGCTGAAGCCGCCCTCGAACAGGATAATGGCCACCGCCAGCCCCACGAGCGTGTGATAGAGGGGCCCGAAGTCCGCGGTGGGGTTGAGCACGCCGAGCCCGGGGCCCAGCGTGATGCCGCAGACGGCGAGCAGGACGATGGCGGGGAAGCCGAAGCGCCACGCCACCCACTGCGCGAAAATGCCGAGGACCACGGCCAGGGTGATTCCGACTTCGAGGGTAGGGACCATGCGGTCCGCCTCCTGCTGCTTGGGGCCCGGAAAGCGCCTTCCCGCACAGGCCCGTGTTGAACTGCCGGCAGATAGCCTGGGGGCATTCCGGGGCCGGGCGGCCCGCGCCGAACCCCCAGCGCTAGCGGGGCGAACCATCGCCGAGAAAAAGAGCGGGCAACTATAACAACCTCGAAGTACGAAGGGCACCGGTTTCGATCGCATAAGGAATATCCCGGATGCCATGGACAGTCGCCACGGATGGCGGCGGACAATTCCCGGGGAAAATGCCCCTTCCGGACACCGTGTCCTTGGACTCCGGGGGCCCGTTCACGGGAAACTATGGGCCGGCCACGATTTCCACGCCCCGAGTCGCGGGGCAGTATAGGGGTCCTCCCATGCCGAATAGCCCCTTTCCCCGGTGCTCCCGGGCATGAGCACGGATTTCGCCCAGGCCCATGCCCTGTGGATCACGCTGGTGGGCGGGGCGGTGGTGCTGTCCACGCTGCTCAAGTCCCTGCTCGGCCGAGCCGGCATCCCGCCGCTCATCGGCTACCTGCTGCTGGGCTTCCTCCTGAGTCTCGTCGATTCCCGCTGGGGCGTGGTGACGGAGCCGGTGCGCCACGCCTTCGCCTTCCTCGCCGACGTGGGGATCATCGCCCTGCTGTTCCGGGTGGGGCTGGACAGCCATCCGGGCAAGCTGGTGGCCAAGCTGCCCCGGGCCAGCATCATCTGGGCCGGAGACATAGCCCTATCGGCCCTGACCGGATTTGCCGCCGCCTTCTGGGTGCTGGATCTGGCCCTGATCCCATCGCTGGTCCTGGCCGCCGCCCTGACCGCCACGAGCCTCGGGGTGGCCGTGCCGCCCTGGCAGGAGGCCCGGGCCCTGAACAGCGCCACGGGACAGCTGCTGGTGGACGTGGGCGAGCTGGACGACCTGTCCGGTGTGGCGTTCATGGCCCTGCTCCTGGTGATGGTGCCCATGCTCCATAACGGCGGCACGGTCTCCGCCGGCATCATCGGCGGAGCGGTGGCGCTGTTCGTCGCAAAGCTCGTCGCCTTCGCCGGGTTCTGCTACCTGTTCGCCCGCTACGCGGAGGCGCCCCTGACCCGCGAAGCGGCACGCCTGGAGCCGGCCCCCGGACGCATGCTCACGGTGGCGGGCGTGGGCCTGCTGATCGCCGCCCTGGGCGGCTGGCTGGGCTTCTCTCTGGCCATCGGAGCCCTGTTCGCCGGGCTCACCTTCAGCCGCGATCCCGCCGCGGTGCGTACGGAGGCCAATTTCGAGGACCTCTACGAGTTCTTCGTGCCCTTTTTCTTCATCGGCATCGGGCTGGAGATGGAGCCCGCCTCCCTGGCGGAGGGGGCCGGAATCGGCGGACTGCTGCTGCTCACCACGGTGCTGGCGAAGGTGGCCGGGGCCGGTCTGCCGGCCTGGCTGGTCGCCGGGACGGGCGGCGCCGCGCTGATCGGGGTCAGCATGGTGCCCCGCGCCGAGATCACCATGGTCATCCTGGACCAGGGCCGGCAGCTCGGAGACTGGGCCGTGCCGCCCGCCGTCTATGCCGCAGGTGTGGTGGTGACCGCCGGTACCTGCCTGATCACGCCGCTGGCCCTGCGGCCGCTCCTGCAACGCCTGCAGCCGGAGAAGGAGGAGGCATGATCCGCGATTTTCTCACCGGAATGGGCTTCATGGCGGAGGGCTTCCGGATCGTCGCCCGGCCCGGTATGCGGCGCTACGCAGCCGCCCCGGTACTGGTCAGCCTGGTGGTCTTCCTGGGGCTGGCGGCGCTGCTCGGCTGGGGCTTCGATACCTGGATGGCCGCCCTGCTGCCGGCCGGATGGGATTGGCTGGAGTGGCTGCTATGGCCGCTGTTCGCCGTGGCCATCATTCTGGTGTGGGTATTCACCTACATCCATCTCACCAACCTCATTGGCGCCCCCTTCAACGACCTGCTCGCCGAGCGGGTCCTTGCCGAAACGCGCGGCACGCCGCATCCCGAAGGGAACTGGTCGCAGCTGCTCCGGGACGGGGCCCGGGCGGCGGCCAACACGGTGGCGGTGCTGGTCTACTCCCTGCGCTGGGCGATCCCCCTGCTGGTGCTGACCCTCATCCCCGGCCTCAATCTGGTGGCGCCCGCGCTCTGGCTCGTCTTCAACGCCTGGCTGCTGGCCCTGGAATACGCCGATTATCCCCTGGGGGCGCGGGGACTGGCCTTCCGGGAGCAGCGCGCCCTGGTGGCCCGCGAGCGGCCCGCCGCCCTCGGCTTCGGGCTGGCGGCGCTGGTTGCCACCAGCATCCCCGTGGTGAACCTGGTCGCCATGCCGGCGGCGGTGGCCGGCGCCACGCGGCTGTTCGCCGAGCGCGTCGGAACTTCCGCCGCCCCGGAGGTATCCCAGGAGCCGGACGCTTAACCGCCGTCGCCCTCCTTGCCGGTTCCGCCCCGCGGGGGTTAAAAACGGGGGAGGGCGTTCGCCCTTCATCCATTTCGCCAGGAGGTTCCGCATCATGGACGAAAGCCGCAAAGATCCCAGCCTGCCCCAGGTCGTCGGCAGCGTGCTGGCGGCCATGTTCGGCGTTCAGAGCCGCCGCAACCAGGAGCGCGATTTCGGCAGCAGCAGCGCCACGCCCTATATCCTCACGGGCCTGATCATGACCCTGCTCTTCGTGCTGGGGATCTGGGGCCTGGTACAGCTGATTCTGGGCCTGGCCGCCTGAGGCGTCCTGGCGCCCTATCGGTCCGCCTTCTCCCTCCCCGGCCCGGCCGCTCCGTAGCCGCGGAATCCGCGCAGGATCCAGAAATGATAGGTATCGGTCTCCTCGGCGCTGCGCCGGATGGTGACCGTGCCTACCGCCCTTCGCTCCTCGAAATAGGGCGCCAGCGCTTTCCCCGCCCCGGCGTCCCCGGTTACCAGCAGGAAATCCGCCCACCAGCGGCCCCGGATATCGGTGGTCAGGGCATAGTGGTTGTCGATGTCACCGCCGGGATTCCAGAAGCCGTAGCGCTCCGGCGGCGGACGGAGGTGGAACAGCAGCTCGGCCAGCACGAAGCGGTCCGCCGCCAGCAGCCGCGCCCCGGGGTGGCGCTGACGGGTCCGGTCCACCGCCGCGGCGAGCTGGTCCCAGCCCCGGATGCGGGCCCGGGGGTCGAGACGGTGGGGGATCTCTTGCACCCCCATGGCGCGGGCAATGTCCTGGTAGTGGTAGAGGGACAGGCCGAGCAGGACGTTGACGGCCAGGCCCACCGCCAGCAGGCGGGGCCGGCGCTGCAGCAGCCAGCCCACCACCAGGATGGTTCCGGACAGGTAGATCGGCGCCGCCCAGTTGGCGTGGGCCTCCGCGAGCAAGCTCTGCAGGCCGATGACCGCGAGCAGGGGCACGGTGAAGGCGAGCAGGATGCGCTCCGGCTCCCGCCGGTACACGCCGTCCCGGCCGGCGATCAGCACCGCGAGCACCCCCATGAGCACCGGCCCGAAAACCCCGAACTGGGCGCCCAGGAAGGCGGCGAGGTGGTCCGGATGGAACAGGGCCTCGTCCAGCTGCGAGATCTCCGCGGTATGGAGGAAGGAGATGAAGCCGTTGCCGACGTTCCAGAGCAGGTTGGGCAGGAACAGGAGGAAGCCCGTCAGCGCGGCCAGGTAGGGGCCGGGGCGCGCCAGATGGGGCCGCAGGGGGCGAGCGGCGAGCAGGTAGAGGGCGGCGCTGGCGGCGAAGGCCACCATGGTGTACTTGCTGAGCAGGCCCAGCCCCAGGGCCGCGCCCACGCCCAGCCAGTGGCGATAGCGGCCGCTTTCCAGGGCGCGCAGGAAGAACCAGAGCCCCGCCGCCCAGAAGAACAGCAGCGGCACGTCGGTGTTGATGACCATGGAGCCGAAGAAGATGCCCGGGAGGGTGGCGAAAGCCATTCCCGCGACCAGGGCGGTCCGGGGGCCGTACAGGCGGTTGGCCACGGCGAACAGGATCAGGCTGGTGGCCGGGTAGAGCACCAGGGAGGCCGCCTTCACGCCGATGGCCGTATTGCCCGCCAGCGCCGTAGTCGCGGCGATCAGCCAGGCCACCATGGGCGGTTTGGAGTAGTAGCCCCAGTCGGGGTTCCAGGACCACGTGAAGTAGTAGGCCTCGTCGCCGTACAGGCCCAGGTCCAGGCTCAGGAGGACCGCGAGCCGATAGGCGGTTAGGCCGACGAGGAAGAGGGTCAGCAGGGCCAGCGCGGAGCGGGTGCTCAGGACCAGGGCGGGCCGGGACAGGGTCGATTCCATCATCCTTTCCGGGTAGCACGGGCCGAAAAGCCCGGCCAATTGGGGTCCGCCCTTTCCGGCGACGGGTCCGTCCGCGCTATCCGCGTCTTGCGGCTACCCGGAGACCGGACCGGCCACTACGCTCCGGGGGGCGTCCCGGGCGAAGCCGCGCAGGTTGGCAATGGTCACGTCCAGGATGCGCTGCAGGGCCTCGCGGGTATCGAAGGCCGAGTGGGGGGTGATGAAGACATTGCGCATGCGCAGCAGCACGTGGTCCGCAAGCAGGGTGCGGTAGTCGTATTCCCGCTGGAACAGGGAGCGGAGAACCTCGGACTCCTCCCGGATCACCGGCTCCTCGGGCAGGACGTCCAGGCCTGCCGCCCGCACCTTGCCCGACGCCAGCGCCTGCAGCAGGGCGTGCACGTCCACCAGACCGCCCCGCGCGGTGTTGATGAGCACAACCCCGTCCTTCATGCATGCGAAGGCCCGCTCGCCGATCAGTCCGTGCGTTTCCGGCGTTTCCGGGACATGAAGGCTCACCACGTCGGCGTGTGCGAGCAGTGCGTCCAGATCGCGGTAGGCAAAGCCCAGCCGTTCGGCGGCCTCCGGGTCCGGGTATTTGTCGTAGGCCAGCCGCTCCATGCCGAAGCCCCGCGCGATCTCCAGCACATGGCGGCCGATGGCGCCGGTGCCTACCACCCCCAGGGTCCGGCCGCGCAGGTCGAACCCTTCCAGCCCTTCGGGCGAGAAGTCGCCCCGCCGGGTGCGGTCGATGGCCTCGGTGAGGTTGTGGCTGATGGTCAGAAGGAGGCCGAAGACGTGCTCGGCCACGGTATTCTCGCCATAGCTCGGCACGTTGCAGACGGTGATTCCCCGCTCCCGGCACGCGGCCAAGTCGATGTGGTCATGGCCGGTGGAGCGCGTGGTCACCACACGCAGGCGGGGGAGGGCGGCGAGCACCCCGGGGCCAATCTCCGAGTAGATGAAGGTGCAGACGGCTTCCGCGTCGGCGTGCTCGGCCGCGTTGGCGGCTTCAAGGGGCTCGCGGTGATAGGTGATCCAGTGCTCGGATTCCAGCTCTGCCAGGGCCTCGGCCTCCCAGGACTCCACCTCGAATACGGCGATCCGCATGACCCCCCTCCGGCTTCCCGAGCACTGCGGCATTGGCTGGGAACAGCGTACCGCCAAGGAGCGATGAGGCCTATTGGGGACAGGGGGCGGAGTACGACGGGTGGTCCCGAAGGCTCGGGCTCCGCTTCAGGTCAGTGCCGCGAGCAAGGCGTCGGTCCGGTCGGTTCGCTCCCAGGGGAAGAGCGGGTCGGGGCGCCCGAAGTGGCCGAAGCGGGCGGTCTCGGTGTAGCGGGGGCGCTGCAGGTCCAGGGTGTCGATGCAGCCACGGGGGGTGAAATCGAATACCGCGCGCAGCACCGTGCCGAGGTGCTCGTCCGCCACGCTGCCGGTGCCGAAGGTGTCCACCGCCACCATGACGGGCTCCGCCACGCCGATGGCGTAGGCCAGGCGCACCTCCGCGCGGCGCGCCACGCCGGCGGCCACCAGGTTCTTGGCGGCATAGCGGGCCATGTAGGCGGCGGAGCGGTCCACCTTGGTGGGGTCCTTGCCGGAGAAGCCGCCCCCGCCGTGCGGCCGCTGGGGTCCGTAGGTGTCCTGGATGATCTTGCGGCCCGTAACTCCGGCATCCCCCTTGGGCCCGCCGATGACGAAGCGACCCGTGGGATTGATCAGGAGGCGGTCGGCGGGCGGTAGCCAGCCCGCGGGCAGTACCGGCCGCAATAGCTCCTCCACCACCGCCTCGCGCTCCTCGGCGGGATTCGCCTCGGGTCCGTGCTGCAGGGAGACCACCACCTTATCGAGACCCACGGGGCGGTCGTCCCGGTAGCGCACCGAGAGCTGGCACTTGCCGTCGGGCCGCAGCCAGGGCAGCCGCTCCTCCCGGCGGGCATCGGCCTGACGCGCCATGATGCGGTGGGCGTAATGCTGTGCAGCCGGCATCAGGGTGTCCGTCTCGTCGCAGGCATAGCCCACCATGATGCCCTGGTCCCCGGCACCGAGCTCCCCGCCTTCCCGGTCCACGCCCCGGGCGATGTCGGGACTCTGGGCCTCGATGGCGTCCACCACCCCGACACCCTCCGCGCTGAAGCCCAGCCCCTCGCGGTCGTAGCCGATCTCGCCGACCACTTCCCGGACCCAGGCGGCGAAGTCGGTCCGGGCGTCGGCGGTCACCTCGCCGAGCAGGACGACGAGTCCGGTCTTCACCGCGGTCTCCACGGCCACCCGGGCATGCGGGTCCTGCGCCAGCAGGCGGTCGAGGAGGCGGTCGGAGACCTGGTCGCAGACCTTGTCGGGGTGGCCCATGGCCACGGATTCGGCGGTGTATACGGATTCCATGCGCTGCTCCGGGAGAAGGGAATCCTCAGAATAGGTGCGCAGCGGCGGGCTGTCCATGCGTGGAAGGCGCCATTCCCGCCGCTGGATCAAGGTCGTGGTGGGGGAAGGGTTCCGGCAATCCGCCCGATCGGGGACAATGAAGGTCCGGAGCTTTCGCGGCCGTTTCCGGGCAAGGGTCCGCGCCGCGGCCGCCGCCCGGCGAGTGCCCACGAGGATCAGGGAGAATAGGATGCTTCCCGTCTGGATTTTCCGCCATGTGGCCCACGAAGGGCCCGGCTATTTCGCCGATTTCCTCCGCGCCCGGGGCCTCCCCTTCGAGGTGGTGGCCGTGGACGCCGGGGAGCCGGTGCCGTCCCGCCCCGACGGGGCCAGCGGGCTCGTCTTCATGGGCGGACCCATGAGCGTCAACGATCCGCTGCCCTGGGTTCCCGCGGAGGTGGACCTGATCCGCCAGGCCCATGCCCGGGGCATGCCGGTGCTGGGCCATTGCCTGGGCGGACAGCTCATCGCCCGGGCCATGGGCAGCACGGTGGGTCCCGGGGAGGCGCCGGAGATCGGCTGGTTCCCGGTGGACCGGGTGCCCGGGGAGGCCGCGGATTCCTGGCTGCGGGATCTGCCCGGGCGGTTCGAGGTGTTCCACTGGCACGGCGAGCGGTTCGGGCTGCCCGCGGGCGCCAGTCCCCTGCTGACCAACGGGCATACGCCTTCGCAGGGATTTGTCTCCGGAAATTGTTTGGCCCTACAGTGCCATGTGGAAATGAAGCCGGATCTGGTGCGCGACTGGGCGGAGATCAACGCCGCCCAATTGGCCGAGCCCCGGCCGTCCACCGTGCAGGGCCGGGAGGAGCTCACCGATGGTCTGGAGGAGCGCTGCCGGAGCCTGCACAAGGTGGCCGATCAGCTCTATGGGCGCTGGGTCGAAGGCCTGTCCTAGGTCTTCCGGATTTCCGGGGACGCTGTCGGGGGCGGGCGGTGGAGCCCGGCGCGGCGCGAACCGGTTGGCAGGGAGGAGGTGGCTATGGTCCGCGGTGTCCTGCTGGATCTCAGCGGGGTCCTCTACCAGGGGGACCGGGCGCTTCCGGGTGCGCCCCGTTCCGTGGAGTCCCTGCGGCAATCGGGGCTCCCCCTGCGCTTCCTCACCAACACCACCCGCAGCACCAGCGATGCCCTGCTGAAGAAGCTCTCCGGGCTCGGCTTCGATCTGCCCGCCGACCAGCTCTACGCCGCCCCCCGGGTGGCCCGCGATTACCTGCACCGGCACGGCCTGTCCCCCTTCCCGGTGATCCATCCCGATCTGCGGCCGGAATTCGCCGATTGTCCAGAACGGCAGGCCGATGCCGTGCTGGTGGGGGACGCGGGGCCGGGCTTCACCTATGAGCGGCTGAACGGGGCCTTCCGGCTGCTGCTGGAGGGCGCGCCCCTGCTCGCCATGGGGCGTAACCGGTATTTCCGCGAGGAGGACGGCCTCAGCCTGGATCAGGGGCCCTTCGTGGCCGCCCTGGAATACGCCGCGCAGACACGGGCCGTCATCCTTGGCAAGCCGGCTCCCGCGTTTTTCGAGGCGGCGCTGCGGAGCCTGGACCTTCCGGCCGGGGAGGTCGTCATGGTGGGGGACGATGTGGAGTCCGACGTGCGCGGCGCCCTGGATAACGGCCTTCAGGCCGTGCTCGTCCGGACGGGCAAATTCCGAGCCGGGGACGAGGCGGCGGTGGCGGGCTCGGGGGCCGTGGTCTGCGAGGATCTGGAGGAGGCCGCGCGCTGGATCCTCGAGCGGGCGCGCACCTAGCCGAAGCCCCGGATTTTCGGAGCGGGCCGGCCGCTTCGCATGGTCATGGCTCCGAACCGACCCGGTCCGCCATGAGACGCCGTGCCTCCCGGACATCCGGTCCCGCCGCTCCGTCCGGAAAGCGACCGAGGGTCTCCGCCAGTCGCGCCCCGTTCTCCGGCCCATCCAGGCGCGCCAGCTCGGTGGCCGCGCGCAGCTCCCAGAGGAGCGCCCCCTGCGCGCGCGCCAGGGCGGCGGCCTCCCGGAAAAGTGCCCCGGCACGCCAGGGCGTGTCCTCGGCGAGTCGGCCCCGCATGCGCAGGATCTCCGGCTTGTAGAAGACATCCCCCACCCGCCCTATGGTGGCCTGTGCCTCCTCGAAGGCGCGGATCGCCGGCTCGCGGTTGCCCAGCCGTAGATGGGCGTCACCCAGCAGGGCCAGGAAGGCCGTGCCCGCTCCCGACATGGCCTTGCGCATGCCCTCCAGGCTGCGCTCCAGCGGTGCCATGCCGTCCGCGTGGCCCCGCGCCACCCGCGCCCACCCGTACAGCGCGGACCCGGAGGCCTCCCAGAGGCGGAACCGGTAGCGTTCGGCGAGCTGCAGGACTTCCTCCGCCCATTCCCCGGCCGTCTCGCCGTCGCGCAGGAAAAAGGCCCCCATGGCGGCGAAGGTTAGGACGAAGGCCAGGGTGGGGGGATGATCCACTTCCCGGGCCCGGTCAATCGCCACGTTCATGGTCTCGGCCGCCGCGGCCGTATGGCCCAGCAGGGACTGGGGCCAGCTCCGGAAAGCATAGCCGGTGATGGCGGGATTCTCCCCGAAGGAGCGCACCAGGAAATCGTGGTCCTCGGGACGATAGGCGGCCACGGCCGTGTCCAGATGGGTAAGGGCCTGCTCCGGGGCACCCGTCATGAATCGGGTGTTTCCGGCGGCCAGATGGGCGGTGGTTCGCAGGGCGGGCTCCTGCAGGCGCTCGGCGATCTCCAGCAGGTGGCCGCTCAGGATCTTGGCCTCCTCGTAGCCGGAGTGCGAGCTGGCGCCCAGCCATAGCCCCCACAGGATCTGGAAGCGGGAGCACTCGTCCGTGCCCGGACGCAGGAGCCGCAGGGCCCTGCGGAAGGACCGATCCGCCTCCGCGGATCCGTAGCCGTGCAGCGCCAGCGAGGCGAGCCCGCCGCCCAGGTGCATGCTGAGCTCCCGCTGCTTGCGGGTGTCATCCCAGGGGGTGCGCTCGGCCAGGGCCTCGGCCGCCGCGAAATGCTCCAGCGCCTCCCGGTGGGCCGCCTCGTCCAGGGCGCGCCACCCGGCCTGTATCCAGGCCTCGAGGGCGGTGTCCGGAAGCTCGCCGGAGGCGGCGTGCCGGGCCACGAGCTGGGGACGCTCGCGGGCGGTTTCCGGGAAGCGCTCCTGCAGAACCTCCACGATCCGCCGGTGGGCCGCCCGGCGGTCGCGATGGAGCTGGATCTCGTAGGCCGCCTGCTGGAAAAGGGCGTGCCGGAAGCGGTATCCCATCTTCCGCGACTCGGGGCTGGCCTCCAGGATCCCCGCCTCCACCAATCGGCGCAGGTGGCCCGCCAGGCTTGCCCGGTCCAGGGTGGTTATGGCCGCCAGCCATTCCTCCGAAAACTCCCGGTCCAGGGTGGCCGCGAGCTGCGCGATGCGCTTCGCCGGGCCCAGGACTTCCAGGCGGGCCCAGAGGAGCTCCTGCAGGGTGGCGGGTATCTGCGAATCGCCCTCCGCGGCGGCCGGGGTGTCCCGGTAGGTCCGGATCAATTCCTCCAGGAACAGGGGGATGCCCTCCGCGCGCTCCAGAATCCGCGTCCGCACCGCATCGGGCAGGGGCGTGCCGCTCTCCAGGGCGGTCAGGAGGGTCCGGCTCGTCCGGGCATCGAGGGGTGGCAGGTCCAGGAAGGTCCAGTCCCGCGGGGCGGTTACTTCCTCCCCGGAGCGGCTGGAGGCGAGGACGAGCACCGGCAGGTCGCGAACCGCGTCGGGGAGGCGGTTTACCAGGTCGCGAGTCCCCGAATCCGCCCAGTGCAGATCCTCCAGCAGGATCAGGACCGGCTGCCGGGCGGCGCGCTCGGTAACGATCTGCAGGCAGGTCTCCTGGATGCGGAGCCGTTCCCGCCGCGGGTCGGGATCCCGGTGCGCCCGGTCCGGGTCCGATTGCCCCAGCAGCCGGCCCAGCAGGCGGGTGGCATCGGGATTCGGCAGCTCTTCCAGGTGGGTATCCAGGAACCGTTGCGCGACTGCCGGGTCCGGTTTCCCGCCGGCGCCGAGGCGCCGGGCCAGGAGCTCCGTTACCGGACCGAAGGGAACGGAATGCGTTTCGCTGCGGCAGCGGAGCTCGTGGATCACGAAATCGCCCTGGGCCGCCAGCCGTCTGCGAACTGCCTCCAGGAGGCTCGTCTTGCCTACCCCCGCCTCGCCGCGCACCAGCACCAGCTGCTCCCGCCCCGCCCGGGTGTCCCGGACATGGCGCCAGAGCGTGCCGAGCTCCCGCTCCCGGCCCACGAAGGGAGTCGGCGACCGCTTCTCGACGCCCGATTCCCGGGCGCTCCGGCCTTCGAGGCGGAACAGGTCCCCCGTCAGGGGCTCGAAGCGGAAGGCCGCTGAGGTTAGCGTCCGGATCCGGGATGTCACCACGATCTCCCCGGGCGCGGCCCGATTGCGGGCTTCCATGGCCTGCTCGGTGGCGAGGCCGGCGGGGTCGGGCACCTCGTGGTCCGTTCCGGTAATAATGGTCTCCGCGTGGATGCCCACACGCAGGGCCTCCGCGGCATCCGGCTCTTCCCGCAGGGCCATGGCGGCCTCCAGGGCGTCCCGGGAGGCCTCCTCCCGGGCGGCGGGGAAGCCGAAATAGGCCAGCAGGGTGCCGCCGTGGGGACGCAGGTAGTGGCCGCCCCACCCCTGCACGTGGCTCGCGGCCCGCTCCAGCAGGCGGCCCAGCAGGCGGGCCCGCTCTTCCGGGTCCATCACCCCGCGGGGCTGGTAGTCGCAGGCGAGGATGGTCACCTGGCGCCGTTCGGCGGCGAGGACCGGCTCGCCGCAATCCGCGAGGGTCGGCACGCCGGTCTCGCTTCCCACCCGGCCGTCCAGTATCCGGTCCCGCAGGGCGTCCGTGGTCTCCTCCGGGAGAACGCCGAGATCCGCGTACAGGGTTTCACGGCACCGCTCGTACTGGCGCAGGGCGGCGTTGGTCTCTCCCTGTCGCGCCAGGATGCGCATGACCAGGCGGTGCCCTTCCTCCGCGCCGGGGTCCAGCGCCACGTGGCGGCGGGCGTAGCGCAGGGCGGTGGCCAGGTCGCCGCCCGCCTCGTAGTGACGGCTCAGCCGGCCCACCAGCTGCAGCGCCAGCCGGTGCAGGAAGGTGCGCTGTCCCTCCAGCCATTCCCGGAAGGCCTCCAGGGGGGGAGGGATGGGAAATTCCGCCAGGAACGGCCCCCGATACAGGGCCGCCCGCTGCTCCAGGATCGCCGGACTCTCCGTCGCGGGGTCGAGTGCGCCGCCGGATCCGGTGGCCGGGGACAGGAAGGCGGCCATGTCCAGCCACAACGCCACCTCGGGGTTCCAGCGGACCGTTTCCCGGTCCGTGACGAAGAGGCGCGTGTCTCCCGGCGACTCCAGCACCCGGCGCAGCTGGAACAGGGCCTGACGCAGGCTCGTGCGGGCGGCTGCCGGCTCCTGGTCGGGCCAGAACAGCCGGCCCAGGTGGCTGCGGGAGTGGGCTTGGCCCCTTTCAACGGCCAGATACGCCAGCAATGCGCGGGCCTTGAGCGCCCGCAGACCGGTTACGGGCCGTCCGGTATGGCTGACCGTCAATCCGCCGAGCAGCTTGATGGTGAGGTCGCCCATGGTGGGTGTTCTCCCGTGATCCCCGGGGAATTTACAGCATATGCGCGGGGGGCTGAAGGGATGTCTTGGAAGCGGTTTAACGCTTTTCTAACAGGTGTCCGGATAATAGCCGTACAGCGCCGACAGTGGCCTCGTGCCTTGGGCCCCAGGAGACGCAGCGGGCGGTGGGGGTGCTGTTGGCTGTTTGTGCGAGCCCGCTTGCCCGGACCGCCGTCCGCGGTGGCTTAACGTGTCCCCTGCCGGGCAGTTCCCGCGCCCGGAGCCATGCGGCTCACGGTATGGGCAATACATCGAGTGCACTCATAAAAAAGGGAGCGTTACAGGATGAGCAAGGAAGTATGGAACAAGGCCGATCTCGTTGACGCACTCCGCCGCAAGCGGCCCGAGCTCTCGAAGCAGGAGGTCAAGGCCCTCGTGGAGGACTTGATGGATACCGTCATGGACGTGGTGGCCCAGGGTGGCCAGGTCCGGCTATCCGGATTCGGCAAGTTCGAGGCCGTGGACCGCGCGCCGCGTACCGGACGCAATCCGCACACTGGGGAGGAGGTGCCCATTCCGGCCACCAGCGTGCCGCAGTTCAAGCCCGGCAAGCTCTTCCGGGAAGGCGTGGAGGAGCGTTAGAGGATTTCCCGGGGCCGGCGGCCCCGTCCCTCCGAACCGTTCCCGGTTCTTGTTCGGTCCGGCAAGCCGCTCCATCCCCCCGGAGCGGCATGCCCCCCGAGTCCTATCCGTCTCGCCGGCATTCCGGATAATCGTCGCCGAACCTTCCCGTCCATTACGGGCCGAACCGGCCATCGGTCCCGTCCCATTCGGGCAACGCTCCGCCCGGGCGCGGATCCCGGAAACCGTTTTCCCTCCGTCGATGCCTGCGCCTCGGGCGGATCCCGCCCGTTCCCCGCCGCGTTGTCCGGCACCTGTCCAGACCGGCCTCCCGAGCCCTTGCCCGTTCGCCCCATGTTCGCCTATATTGAGAACGTATTGAGAACGATAGGATCGGTGGATCGGATATGACGCCACGCCAGCGGGAGATCCTGGACCTGATTCGCGCCGCCGTCGCCCGCGACGGGGTGGCGCCCACCCTGGAGGAGCTGGCCCGAGACGCCGGGGTCGCCTCCAAGGCCACGGTACACAAGCACCTTGCCGCCCTGGAGGCGGCGGGACGCCTGCGCAGTCATCCGGGCCGGGCACGGGGCCTGGAGCTGACGGATGAGGGGGCCGGCGGTCTGGTCACGGTGCCACTGCTGGGCCGCGTGGCCGCGGGTCGGCCCATCGACGCCGTGGAGGAGCCGGAGACGATCCAGATCCCCGAGGCCTTCCGCGGCAGCGGCGCCACCTATGTCCTCCAGGTGCACGGGGATTCCATGGCCGAGGACGGTATCCTCCACGGCGACTGGGTGATCGTGGAGCGCCGCGATACCGCCGAGGACGGTGAGGTGGTGGTGGCCCTGGTGGACGGTGGAGAGGTCACGCTCAAGCGCATTCACCACCACGGCGGGACCGTGGTGCTGGCGCCTGCCAATGCCGCCTATGCTCCGCTGGAGTACGACCCCGGGCGGGTTTGGGTGCGCGGCGTGGTAATCGGCCAGATGCGCTCCTACCGCAAGCGCTAACGGAGGCCCGCCATGCATGCCGCCCGCGATGTCGCTTCCGTGGTCCTATCCGATCTGCCGGTGGCTCTGGTCCGCCGCGCCGACCCCGCCCTGCAAGGCCGTCCGGTGGCCGTGGCGCGCGGCGCCACGGTGGTGGCGGTATCGGCGGAGGCCCACGCCGAGGGGGTGGGTCCCGGTACGCCCGTATCACGGGCGCGGCACCGGGCGGTCGTGCGCCCGCTGGACCCGGAGGCCGTGGCCCGCGTCCGCGCCGAGGTAGGGGCCGTGCTCAACCGCTATACCCCACGGGTGGAGAGCGCGGGCGGTGGTGCTTGGTATCTCGACCTTTCCGGGACCCGCCGCTATTTCCGTAAACCGCCGGTGGACCTGCTCAGCGAAGCGTCCCTGGTATTGCGCGAGGAGCTGCGACTGCCGACGCGGGCCGCCATGTCCTCGGGCAAGGCGGTGGCGCGCATGACCGCGGCGCTGGGCGACGAGCGCGTGACGCGCATCCTGCCGGGCGCCGAGCCCAGCTTCGTGCGCGGTTTCCCGGTGTCCGTGCTTCCGGGCCTGGGCGCCGTGCAGCGGTCGCGTCTGGAGCGGCTGGGGCTGTACCGGCTCGGCGATCTGGCCACGGTGCCCCTGCCGCGTCTGGAAGGGGTGTTCGGCGCCAGCGGACGGCTGTGGGGGCAGTGGAGCCGGGGGCTGGACCCGCGCCCGGTGGCCGGCTGGGCGGAAGAGGCCGATATCGATCAGTGGTACCTGAGCCTGCCGTTGTCGCCGCAGGAGCAGTCGCTGACCGCGGCGGGCCCGGCGCTTCTGGGTGCCGCCGAACGCCTGGGCCGCGCGCTCCGGGACCGTGCAGAGCGGGCCGGGCGGCTGCGTCTGACCGTGGTCCACCGCGATGGCGTGGAACGCGCCCGTAGTGCCCGGCTGGAGCCCACGGATCGCGATTTCGAGCTCTTCGAGGCCGCGAGCGCCTTGCTGCGGGCGATCTGGGAGCGGCGCGTGGCCGTGCGCCGGGTAACCGTGGCGGTGTCGGAGCGCATCAGCGGTGGCCAGGGCGAGCTGTTCCCCGCCGATGCGCGCATGGACCGCCTGTTGCGCGGCCTCGACGCAGTGCGCGACCGCTTCGGCGCGTACGCCGTGCAGTGGGGACGACGGTTGGACGGCGGTACCTGATCCGGGAAAAGCGAAAAAACCTATCGAATCGCCAAGTGCGTCATGAACGCCGAGGGAAGGAAATACGCCAGCGACCGGTACCTACCAGGGCGGGATTCGGGAAGGCCTTTCGGAATCCAGTACAGCCGGCTCGTCTGGCTGCTATTCAGGGGCTTCTTTTCGGCTTTCTTGGCGGTTCGGCATCTTCTGGTTTCGTTGTTCGAGAAGGGGGGAGCGACATGGCTTTCGGTGCGCTATCCGACCGGGTGCTGGGCGCGGCCCGGGAGGTCCATCGCCGGCTCGGACCGGGTCTGCTGGAGTCCGCCTATGCGCAGTGCCTCGCCCACGAGCTGAGCCGCGCGGGGCTGGCCTTCGAGCGCCAGCATCCCCTGCCGCTGGCCTACAAGGACCTCCGAGTGGACTGCGGTTACCGGGTGGATCTGCTGGTGGAGGAAGCCCTGATCGTCGAGCTGGAGAGCACGGCGGAGACGGAAACGGAGCCGGCGCTCGAGGCGCGGCTGCTTACCTACCTGAGGCTCGCCGGCGTGGGGGAGGGGCTGCTCATCAACTTCAACGTGCCGGTGCTGAAGTTCGGCGTGCGGCGGGTGACCGCGTGAGCGGCGATCTGAGAAAACGCCAGGGAGCCAAGACGCCAAGGAAAAGCAACGACGGGAAGCGAATCCGGTCAGCCCAGAGACTGCGCGGGACACCGGAGGCCGGGGGAGACGGACTTCCGCTCGTCCTTTCTGTTTTTCTTGGTCTTTCTTGGCGTCTTGGCGGTTTGGCGTTTTCCGTTTTTCTGCTTCCGGAGGACCGAAATGCGCGCCGTCCATCTCTGCGCCCACTCCCATTACTCTTTCCGCTACGGCATCGACAGTCCGCAGGCCCTGGCGGACGCCGCCGCCGCGCGCGGCATCGACGCGATCGCCCTCACCGACGTGGAGGGCCTGTACGGCGCCGTGGATTTCTACCGGGCGGCGCTGGCGGCAGAGATCAAGCCCCTGCTGGGTGCGCGGCTGGCGGACGGCGAGCGGGACCCCGGCTGCGTGGTCCTGGCCCGGGACCGCTCCGGCTACCGGGCCCTGTGCCGGCTGCTGAGCGCCCGCCGGCTGGGCGGGGAATGGCGCGCCATCGCCCGGGAGGCGGCGGGGCACCTGTTCTTCCTCGCCGGCAGCCGCGCCTGGGTGGACCGCCTGGACTGCGCGCCGCTGCGTGCCGCGCGGGCCCTGTTCGTGCGCCGGGTACCCGCGGACCTGTGCCGTAATCGGGAAGAGCGCGCGGCGCGTGAGCGGTTGGCCCGCTACGCCCGCCATAGGCGCCTGCCCCTGGCGGCGGCCCTGGAGGCGGCATTCCTCGATCCCGAGGCCTTCGAGGCCCACCGGGTGGCGGTTGCCATGCGTGCCGGCACCACCATCGCCCGCCTGGATCCGGCACTGCATGCCCCCGAGCAGGCTTGGCTGCGCGACGCCGAGCATCTGCGCGCCGCCTACGTCGACGACCGCGAGGCGCTGGAAAACGCGCTCCACATAGCCGGCGCCTGCGCCGATCGGGTACTCGACGGGATGCTGGATCGCCTGTGCTTCCCGCCTTTTCCGCTGGCGTCCGGCGAGGACGCCGCCGGGTATTTGCGCCGCCTGTGCCGGAGCGGCCTGCGCCGGCGCTACGGCGAGGTGGTGCCCCTGGAGGCGCAGCGCCGCCTGCAGCGCGAGCTGGCCGTGATCACGGATATGGGCTACGCCACCTATTTCCTGGTGGTCCGTGACATCGTGGAGGCCGCCGAGGCGCGCGGTATCCCCACCCTGGGGCGGGGCTCGGTGGCCAACTCCATCGTTGCCTACGTTCTGCGCATCACCCACGTGGAGCCGGTGGCGCACGGCCTGTTCTTCGAGCGCTTCCTGAACCCCGAGCGCCGCGACCCTCCGGACATCGACCTGGACTTCCCCTGGGACCGCCGCGACGAGATGGTGGACTACGTCTACGCGCGCTACGGCGCCGAGCGGGTGGCCATGGTAGGTGCCTTCACCACCTTCGAATCGCGTGGTCTGGTGCAGGAGATCGGCGCGGCATTGGGCTTCGGCCGCGAGGAGCTGGCGGAGGTCTCCAGGCGCCTGCCGCGGGTGCCGCTGCATCGGCTGCCGCAGGCCCTGGGGGAGCATCCTGCCGGGATCGAGCTGCACCCGGACCGGGAGCCGCTGGCCACCGTGCTGCGCGTGGGAGCCTACCTGGACGGCAATCCCAAGGGTTTGGGCACCCATCCCTGCGGGCTGGTGATCGCGCCCGACAGGGTGGACGCCCGGGTGCCGGTGGAGCGCAGCCCCAAGGGCTTGGTAACCACCCAGTACGCCATGTATCCCGCCGAGGCGCTGGGCCTGATCAAGATCGATTTGCTCGGTAACCGCTCCCTCACGGCGCTGCTGGATACAGTGGCCGCGGTGCGCGCCGGACGCGGCGAGGCGGTGGACTTCGATGCCCTCGACCCCGCGGAAGACCCGGCCACCCGGGATCTGGTGGCGCGCGGCGCCACCATGGGCTGCTTCTACATCGAGTCGCCCTCCATGCGCCAAGTGCAGGCGCGCCTTGACTGCCGCGACTTCGAGACCCTGGTGGCCGCCTCCTCCATCATCCGGCCCGGTGTCTCCCATTCCGGGGTCATGGAGCGCTTCATCCGCCGCCATCGCGGGGAGGAGCGAGTGGAGTACGCCCACCCCGCCCTGCGGGAGGTGCTCGACACCACCTGCGGCGTGATGATCTACCAGGAGGACGTCATCCGGACTGTGGGGGTGGTCGCCGGCATGTCCCTGGGCGAGGCCGACGATCTGCGCCGCTGCATGTCCAAGAAGCGCGACTGGAATGCCATGGAGACCTACCGGGCGCGCTTTGCGGAGGGCGCCCGCGAGCGCGGCGTTACGGAGGAGACCATCGAGCAGCTATGGACGGAGATCGAGAGCTTCGCCGGCTATGCCTTCTGCAAGGCCCACTCTGCCAGCTTCGCCCTGCTCTCCTTCCAGGTGGCTTACCTCAAGGCGCACTTCCCGGCGGAGTTTCTGGCCGCAGTGCTCGCCAACGGGGGCGGCTACTACGGTCCGCAGGCTTATGTGGACGAGGCCAAGCGCCTCGGCGTGGCGGTGCGCCCGCCACACGTGAACGGCAGCACCGCGGCACCGCGCGCCGAGCCGGATCCGGAGGGCCGGGGCGGCTGGGCCATCCGCCTCGGTCTGGACCGGGTGCGCGATCTGACCGGCGAGGCGGCCGCGGCCCTGGCGGCGGAGCGGGGGCGGAACGGCGCCTTCGCCGATCTGGAGGACCTCATCCGCCGAGTGCCGGTGCTGGACCGGGCCGGGCTGGAGGCGCTGGTGGGCTGCGGCGCGCTCGACGGCCTGGGGTCGAGCCGCCGGGCGCTGTTCTGGACGCTGGAGGGCCGGGGGTGCGGCCACGGCCGGGCCACCGGCACCGGTGACCTGTTTCCCGCGGTTCCGCAGGATCCGGAGCCGGCGCCGGTGGCCGCCGAGAGCGCGGAGGAGCGCCTGCGCTGGGAGCTGGCCTACCTGGGGCTCACGGCCTCCGACCATCCCCTGGTCCTGTTCCGGCACCGCCTGGCGCCATGGCGCCAGGGCATGGTGGCGGCGGCGCGCCTAGCGGACCACCATGGCCGCCGGGTGCGGATGGCCGGCTGGCAGGTAACGCGGAAGTCCGCCCGCACACGCGCCGGGGATCGCCCCATGTGCTTCCTGACCCTGGAGGACCGCACCGGGCTCGGCGAATGCGTGCTGTTCCCCGACGCCTACGCCACCTACGGCGGCCTGCTGCACGGATTCGGGCCCTTTGTGACCGAGGGGGTGGTGCGCCTGGAGCAGGGAGTGGCGACCCTGGAGGTGGATTGGCTGCGGGCGGTTTAGTGGAGGCGGGGATTCCCCTTAGGGCTCCTTTCGGATGAGCCTCAGTCACGGAGTTACGGAGTCAGAGCGCTGCTAAGGGATATCCCAAAAGATATGAGGATAAACCCTAAAAATATAAGTCCTTGCCCTGATTTCCCCCCGCTAGTGAATTTCCGACACTGTCCCTGCCAATGCTGTCCAGGTGGGGGGCTGGATTGTCCTGATGCCGCTGACACGGACTCTCTGTGTCCTTGAGCCGGATGCATGGAGAAGAGAAGTTCCCATGAATTACACGCACCCCCTTCCCTCCCTAGAGCAAATTCCTTTGCCACCAGAGCAGGTTGTTGAGGCCCTGCCACAGGGCCTGGTTGTGATCGACAAGCAGGGCAGGCTCCAGTGGTACAACCACCAATTCCTGGAGCTCCATCCCGGGCTGGCGGGTAGGGGAGAAATCCTGACCGGGATAGCCCTCCACGATTTATTTGCACAGGCGGTAAAGGCCGGGGATTACGTAGCCAGTACTCCCCCCTTGGGGGCGTTGCTGTCCGAATCCCGTACCGGTTCCGATATCGGCAGGGGAGACACGGAGGGCTGTTTCCTCCTCGGGGACGGGCGGTGGGTTCAGGTCCAAGGACGGCCGCTAAGTCAGGGGCGCATATTGACCTGGATTGACGTCACGACCTTGAAGGAAAGGGAGCGGGCACTGGAGCTGCAATGGCGGGAGAGCGAGTACTACGCCTATCGGGACGGCCTTACCGGGCTGCCTAATCGGCAACTGGTGGAGGACCGATTGAGCCGGAGCTGTACCCAGGCCCGGCGCCAGGAGGGCGTGGTGGCGGTAATGTTCCTGGACCTGGACGGGTTCAAGCCGATCAATGATACCTATGGGCACGCGACGGGAGACCGGGTCCTGCAGGCGGTGGCGGAGCGCCTTCTCCATTCCTTTCGGGAGGAGGACACGGTGGGGCGCATGGGCGGAGACGAGTTTGTGGGAATCTTCGAGCTCGATACCAAGCGGTCCCGGACCGCCGCAATCCGGATTGCTACCGTGCTCCTGGAGACGGTGCTTCGCGAGATCCCCGTGCAGGGGCGCCGGGTTTCGTTAAGCGGCAGCGTGGGCATTGCCCTGTGTCCATGGGATGGCGTCGGCGTCGAGAAGGTGCTCGAGTGCGCCGATCGCGCCTTGTACCGGGCCAAGGCCCAGGGAGGCAATACGTATATGTTCTGGGACGGGACAGCCACCGAGCTCCTGGGTGACCCGTACTGACCTACAGTGGGGCCCTTGTTTGCCGCGGTGGAAGGGCGCAATAAGGCGCGGAACCTGCTCAGAAGGCGGAAGGCCGCGGAAGAGGAGGAGAAGACCATGGCGGGACTGCTCGTGGCACGCCAGCCCATTTTCGACCAAGAGCTTCAGCTGTCCGGTTATGAGCTCCTGTATCGCGGCCCCGGGCAGGACGGGTCGCCCGAGGAATGGGGCAACCGGGCCACTTCCGAGGTGCTGGTGAGCCTGCTGACGGGGGAAGAGCTGGAACGCCTGGTGGGCGGCCATCCGGTCTACGTGAATCTGACCCAGGAGTTCCTCCTCGACCTGCCCAGCCTCCCGCTGGTTCCCGAACGCATGGTGCTGGAGGTCCTGGAGGATGTGGTAGTGGACCCTTCATTGCTGGCTTCCGTGCAGGAGCTTGCCCGACAGGGCCACACCATTGCGCTGGACGATTTCGTGCTCCAGCCCGAGAATCGGAAACTGCTGGAAATGGCGGATCTGGTGAAGGTGGACGTGCAAGCCCATGGATGGGAACAGCTGGCCGAGGTGGCATCCAGCCTGCGGCAGTATGGCGCCCGACTGGTGGCGGAGAAGGTGGAAACCCACGCGGAATTCACCTTCTGCCGGTATCTGGGCTTCGATCTCTTCCAGGGGTTCTTCTTCGCCCATCCCCGGGAAGTGAGCTGCCGGCCCCTGTCAGGGAGCAGCCTTCAATTGGTGAATCTTCTGGGGCGCCTGCATGACCCGGCGCTCACCCTGGAAGAGCTCATAGGGCTCGTGGAGCAAGACGTTTCCCTCAGTTATCGCCTACTGCGGCTCATCAACTCCTCCTATTTTCCGATCCATCGGGAAGTGGACTCCGTTGCCCGGGCCGTAGCCTACCTGGGGCTCAACCCGGTCCGCACCTGGGTGACTTGGCTCGCCATGGCCAGGGTGGAGGACAAGCCCCAGGAGCTCATGATTACTTCGCTGGTGCGAGCCCGGATGGCTGCAGCACTCGGCCAGAATATGGGCAACCGGCCGCGGGATGGGTATTTCACCGCTGGGCTGTTCTCCTCCCTTGATGCCCTGGTGGATCGGCCCATGGCCGAGGTGGTGGCCTCTTTGCCCATCAGCGAGGATCTTTCAGCGGCCCTGCTTCGCCGGGATGGCCCCCTCGGGGAGGTTTTGGGTGTGGTCTTGCGTTTCGAGCGGGGGGAATGGGAGGTAAAGGATGCTCTCCCGCTCGATTCCGAGGAAGTCGGCGCATCTTACCGCGAGGCGGTGGCCTGGGTGGAGGAATTACGGGAAGCCCTGGTGTAAGGGCAGCCCCGGAAACTACCAGGATTAGGGGTGTGATGGGCAAGGAGCACAATAGCCACCAGACCACGCGATTGCTCCAGGAGCTGCACGAACGCTACTCCGCGGTGTCCGGCTACCTTCCTCTGCAGCGGCGCGTGGAGCGCGAGCTGAGCCATCAGCTGGCGGCCAGTGCCGTCCTGGCGAAAAATCGCCGCCCTGCGCCGCCATGTTTCCGATCCGCGTTACCTTCGCGCTGTGGCGCAGGGCGGCAAGCGCCATAACCTGTATGGGCTTCCCGTGGGGGAAATAACCGAACCGGAACGGGGCCATGCCCTGGCCGCACTGTATGGCCTGACCGAGGGGGATCCCAGCCAACAGCAGCAAGAGGACTTTGTCGCCGGCGTGCGTATGGTGCTTCTGAAGCAGGTGGCCGCCCGGTTTGGGGCTGGGGTCCAGGACGAAACGGCGGAGGTCCTGAGTGGTCAGCTCCTAATGCCGGATACCGTGGAGCACCTAGCCATATCCCTCCTTCAGTGCCCCCGGGTGGAGAATTGGCGCTCCGCCCTGGATGCCGCCACCTCGGAGGAGTCCCCATCGGACGAGCCCATAGTGCCCAAATGGCTGAAGTAGCTCCGGCATGCCCCCAAGGCCCCCATAGCCCAGGGCATGATCCCCGGGGTTCCCGCCGTAAAGTCGCTGTGCTTGGTTTTGTTTCGCTTGTCTTCGTGCCCTTCGCGATTCCCGGTCTCTTCCAGACTTCCCAGTAAGAGTCGTCAGCTGCGTCCTCCCTCCATCATCCACTGCGACCGCATGGGCCCTCCCTCCCCGTAGGCCGGATCCGCCGCAGGAACGGGCACGCCGGCGATGCGCTCCAGAGCGGCCTCGTGCTCGCCGGGGCGGCCGGTATTCATGTCCGGATCCTGCCCCGTCGGATAGGCGCCCACACAGCGGAAGCCGTCGCGGGCCTCCAGGCATTTGTGGGCGGTGCCGGCGGGCAGGATCACCACGTCGCCAGCCTCCGCTTCGAGGGCCGGTCCCTCCGGACCGCCGAACTGGATCCGCGCGGAGCCAGTGAAGCAGCCGAGCACTTCGTGGGCCGTGCCGTGGTAGTGGTGGTAGCCGAACACGCCGAACCGCCAGGCGGGCGGCCAGCCGTTGGTGGCGAAAACGCGCTCGATACCGTCGGGATCGCCGGCGGCGAAGGCACTGCGGTACACCAGCAGCGGCAGGGCGGGGTTGTTCGGATAGATGCCGTCGTCGCACAGCCGCCGGGCGATCACGTCGGGCGGATTCGGGGCGGTGCCCATGACTCCCCTCCTGTTCGTACGCCGCATGGAAGGGATCAGGATAACAGCACGTGCCTACCATGGCGTGGGCCCCGCGGCGGGCTTAGGGTGGGGGGAAAGGCGAGGCCGGAGGGCAGTATGGAATTGCAGGACGCGGTGATCATCGTGACGGGCGCCGGGCGGGGGATCGGCCGGGCCACGGCGCTGGAGCTGGCCCGGGCGGGCGCCCGGGTGGTAGCGGTGGCACGAACCGCCCACGGGGAATCGGGTGTGGCGGCCACGGTGGCGGCCGTGGAAGCGGCCGGAGGCCGGGCCCGTGCCGAGCCCGCGGATGTCCGCGACGCCGAGGGGGTCAAGGCCTTGATGGAGCGCGTGGCCGAGGCGGAGGGCCATATCGACGGGCTGGTGAACGGCGCCGCCGTCTTCGCAGGGGAGCGGGGGCTCCTGGATATCTCCCCGGACCAGTGGTCCGAGGTCCTGGATACCAACCTCACCGGAGCCTTCCTGTGCCTGCGGGCGGCGGCGCCGCACCTGATCCGCGCCGGCGGCGGGGTGGTAGTGAACATGACTTCCGGGGCCGCCGTGCGAACCGGATTCCTGAACGTGGCCTACGGGGTCTCCAAGGCGGGTCTGGACCGCCTGACCCAGGGGGCCGATGCCGAGCTGCGCAAGGACGGCATCCTGTGCGTATCGCTTTCGCCGCCGGTAACGCGCACGGAGACCGTGGAGGCCATTTACGGCTCCGGAACCGAGGACCTCTATGCCGCGGAGCCGGAGCGCACCGCGCGGGCGGTTCGGAAGCTCATAGTCCACCATGCGGCGGAACGGGCGGGGGGCGTGGTCACCGTTCGGGAGCTGATGGAGGGAGAGGCCGATTGAGGGGCTATCCCCCTCCGTCAAGGGAAAAGTTTTTTCCGAATCCGGGAGAATAGTTTCCCACAGGGGCTGTGGAGAAGTTTGGGGAAAACGCTTTGATAGCTCGTCTGAAGCCTTGCGGCGCCGGGCTTCCGGCGGATATGGTTAATATTTGTGCAACACAAAAAATCCTTTATAAACAAAATAGTAGGTTTATTTTCGGGCGCCCCGGGGGTTCAGCCGGGATCGGGGCCCCTTCGAGCTGGCAGGTGTTAAGGCTTGTGAACAAATGTCAATATTGACAGCAATGTCCGCTGTCCACGAACTGTCCATGAGAAGGCTGGAGTGACCTTCGGCTCCGGTCGGAACCTTCTCAAGGACCGTGCGGTGTACAGCCTTCGAGCCCGCTGCAGTCAAGGGGAAAATTTTTCTGGAAGGATCCGGACGGTTTCCCCACAGAGCTTGTGGAAAAACCAGTGGAAAAGGTTTTGAGCGTTCGTTCGGGCCCCCGAGTCGTGGGCGAATCGGGAGCCCGGCTCATTCCTTGGGCAGAAAGGAAAAATACGAAATAACAAGGTACTGCGTGTAAGTTTACGACCAATAGGGATTTTTCGCCCCGCGCGGGGCCACGACAGCGCCGGATGTTGACGGATGGGCGCGGATGTCAATATTGACAGCCCCTTTCCGGAGGCGGCCGGCTGCCGCGAAGCGGGCTGTGTGGCTCCGGGAGGGAGCGTAAAAAAAACGGCCCGGCGGAACCGGGCCGTAGCCTGATAAGCGGTACGGGGCGCAGCCTAGTCCAGCTTGAACTGCGCCACTTCCTCGGCAACCTGGCTGGCCATATGGTCCACCTGTCCCGCCGCTTGGCGGATCTGCTCGGTGGCGCTGGTGACGCTGGCCACCGCGTCCTGGATCTGTCCCAGGTTCTCGGTGTTCTCGGCCATGGTGGCTGCCAGCTCCTCCGCGGCTGAGGCGATCTGGTTGGCCATGGAGTCGGTGGCCTCCGCCTGGGTGCTGATGGTCTCCATGGCCTGGCGGAGCTGGTCCATGGTGGTGGTGTTGCTGTCCACCTGACTGCGGAATTTCTCCAGGATGCCGCCGATCTCGCCGGTGGCCGAGGAGGTCTGCTCGGCGAGCTTGCGCACCTCGTCGGCCACCACGGCGAAGCCCTGTCCCGCCTCGCCGGCGTTGGCGGCCTCGATGGCGGCGTTCAGCGCCAGCAGATCGGTCTTCTTGGCAATGCTCTGGATGGTCTCGGTGATCTGGTTGACGCTTTCCGTGGTCTCGCGGAGCTCCTCCATCTGCCGACTGGCCTGCTCGGCGGCCTCCCGGCCGCTGTTGGATTCCCGGTTCACCTTGCCCGCGGACTCCGAGACCTCGGAGACGTTGCTGGCCACGTCCTGGACCACCTTGTTCACTTCCTGGGAGGAGCTGTTCACCTGCTCCACCTGGTCCATCTGGGAGCGGGCGTTCTCCTGGAGGCCCTCGGCGGAGGCGTTAAGCTCCTCGCTGGCCGCGGCCAGCTGGTTGGACTGCTCGCGGCTGTTGCGCATCCGATCCTGGAGCTTGTCCATGAGCTCGTTGAAGGCGGCGCTGGCGCGGCCGATCTCGTCCCTGCTGGATTCGTCCAGGCGTCTGGTCAGGTCGCCGTCGCCCGTGGCGATGTCATGGAGGCCGCTGGCCATGCGCTGCAGGGGCTGCGTCACCAGGCGCCCGGTGGCCATGGACAGGAGCAGAAGCACGGCCACCACGGCTCCGGCGAGCCCCACCATCTGAACCGAGACATCCCTTACGACCCCGTTCCAGGCGGTGGTGACATCCTTGAACATGCGGATCCGGCCCACGGTTTCGCCGGAATAGTCCGTGAGGGGCATGGTGGCGGTCACGAAGGTTCGGTTCCCCACGTCCACCCATTTACCGCCGGCCTCTAAGGGGGATTGGCCAAGGACCTCGCGGACCTCCGGAGCGGAATAGTCGTAGTACACCAGATTGCCGCGCTTGAGGTCGGAGTTGCCTGCCTCAAAGCGTCCCGCGGCGCGGAACACCTTCTCGAAGATTCCCGCGGCGAAGGCCGTGCCGGTCTGTTCGGCGGCAGTCTCGAGGATGGCGTGGGCGCTGGAGCCGAGCTCCACCGTGCCCACCTGCTCGCCCTGATAGGTCACCGGCGCCACCAGCCGCAGACCGAGCCCGGCCCGGCCCACCTCCAGGCCCCGCACCCGCTTGCCGTCCTGGTTGGCCGTAACCACGGTTTTACGGAACCCGGAGAGGTCGTCGCCGTGCTTGCCGGGCTTGTGGGCCCGGAAGAAGCTGTGGCCGTCCGGGGTATGGAAGTGGAACTGCTGGATGCCGTATTCGTCGTGAAGACGTTGCTCGTAGAGCGGCAGGGTCAGATCGGCCAGGCGCCGCCGGTCCCGTTCGGCAAAGGCCCGGACGATCTCCCGGTTCTCCAGCAGCAGGTCCATGGACATGGAAAGGCTGTTTGCCTGGGATTCGTAGGAGGCCTCCACCATCCGCTCGAAGGTGCGCAGGGAATCCAGGCTCCGCTGCTCGATGGCGCCCGTCGTGCTCCAGAACACGAAGGCGGCATTCATCAGTCCGCCGAGGACGATGACCGGAAGCAGGAAGACCAGCAGCTTGCCGCGGACACTGTGCATCAGACGCATGGAGGTGCTCCCCTGTAGCAGGCATATCGAGGTATGTCCGGAGGAGTAACGAATTCCGGACAGTCGCCAGGGATGCAAAAACCTCGCCTAATGGCCTGCCGGGCTCATTCCAGGCGGAACTGCTGCGCAAGATCGGCCAACTGGCGGGCCAATGTGTCCACCTGTCCGGCGGCCTGCCGGATCTGCTCCACGGAATCGGTGACCGACGACGCGGCGCCGTGGATCTCTCCCAGGTTGTCGGTGGTCTCGCTCATTGTCGCCGCCAGCTCCTCCGCGGCCGCGGCGATCTGATTGGCCATCTGGTCCGTTCGCTCCGCATGGGAGCGGATGGTCTCCATGGCCTGGTTCAGCTCTTCCATGGTGGCGGCGTTTTCGTCCACCTGGGCGCGGAATTTCTCCAGGATGCCGCCGATCTCGCCGGTGGCCGAGGAGGTCTGCTCGGCGAGCTTGCGCACCTCGTCGGCCACCACGGCGAAGCCCTGTCCCGCCTCGCCGGCGTTGGCGGCCTCGATGGCGGCGTTGAGGGCCAGCAGATCGGTCTTCTTGGCGATGCTCTGGATGGTCCCGGTGATCTGGTTGACGTCCTCGGTGGTCTCGCGGAGCTCCTCCATCTGGCGGCTGGCCTTTTCGGCGGCGCGGTTCCCCGTCTGGCTTTCCTGGTTCACCTGCCCGGCGGCCTCGGAGACCTCGGTGATGTTGTTGGCGACGTCCTGGACCACCTCGTTGACCTGGCGGATGGAATCGTTGGCGTTGTCCACCCGCCCCACCTGGTCCTGGGCGCTTTCCTGAAGACCCTCGGCGGAGGCGGTGAGCTCTTCGCTGGCGGCGGCAAGCTGGTTGGACTGCTCGCGGCTGTCCCGCATCTGCTCTTGGAGCTTCTCCAGCAGGCGGTTAAAGGCCTGGGCGAGGCGTCCGGTCTCGTCACCCTGGCGGTCGGCCAGGCGCCGGGTGAGGTCGCCGCGCCCGGAGGCGATCTCGGTCAGGACCCCGGTCATTCCCTCCAGTGGTCGGGTGACGGATCGGCGAATGAAGAGGAAGACCGCGCCCAGCAGCGGCATGCTGAGGAGCACGGCGATGAAGAACAGCTTGACGGTAAAGGAGCGGGCGGCGGAGAAGCTGTCCTCGAGGGGGATCTTCATGCTCACCGCGCCGAGCACCGCCCCCTCCTCGACGTTGGTATGGCACTGCAAGCAGTTCTTGCCCAGGTAATTGCGCCGGGCCTTGGTGGGGATCACGGAGCGAAGCAGCCCTTTTTCCGCGTTCACCCGGAACACGGGCTCGCCGGAATCCAGCGCCCGCCGTTCCAGGGAGCTGCGGGCCTGCTCCTCCTCGCGACCGGCGCCGTAGAGCGCCGCCACCTTGGCACCGCGGATCACCCGAAGGTCGTGCACGCTGCCCTGCTCCCGGATCTGATCCAGGAAGCTGCCGCGATTGTTCATCTGGCCGGTGATCATGAGGGTGGTCAGGCCGGCCATGGTGGTCTCATGGAGGGTGCGGGAGAAGTCCCGTGCCTGGTTGGTGGCCAGCTCGCGCTGTTCGAAGAAAACCCAGGCCACCATGCCGGTCCAGGCCACGATCAGTGCGGCCCAGATCAGGGCGGTGAGCCGGGCGCCCAGACTGCCGCGCAAGGCGCTGAGAAGTCGCATGGTCCTCCCCGGAGGATTCGCCGTGGACCCCGAATCCCGTAGAAAATTTATGGAAAATCGGGGCGAGGATACCCGAGTGCGGACAATGCGTCACGGCTGCCCGGGTTACAGGACGGACAGTCCGGCCGCCTCCAGCATGCGCACGGTGTGGATGAGGGGCAGGCCGGTGACCGTGCTGGGATCGTCGCCCTCGGTGCGTACCAGCAGAGCCAGCCCGAGGCTCTCGGCACGGATGCTGCCGGCGCAGTCCAGGGGCCGGTCGCGCTCCACGTAACGCCGGATCTGCTCGTCGGAGAGCTCCCGGAACACGGTCTTGAAGGGAAAAACCTCGGTCCGCAGGAACCCGGCGTTCTCGCAGCGTACGCAGATGGCCGTCTGGAAGGTGACGGTCCGGCCGGAGACCGACCGGAGCTGGGTGCAGGCGGTTTCCACGTCGCCGGGCTTGCCGAGGGCCCGGCCCTGGTGCGCGGCGCACTGGTCGGAGCCGATCACCACCGCCTCGGGGTGCTGTCTGGCCACGCCCGCCGCCTTCTCCTCGGCGAGGCGGGCCACCATGGCTTCCGGGGCCTCATCGGGCAGTGGCGTCTCGTCGGTCCCCGGGGGGATGGCCTGGAATTCCAGCTCCAGCTGCCGGAGCTGAGCGGCACGGTAGGGGGAGGTGGAGGCGAGGATCAGCGGGGGCGTATCCATGGGCTTCCTTTCGTTTGCTCGGGGCCGGCTCGGAACGGGGCGCGATCCCGGTGCGGTTCGGGCACACCGGCCCTGCCGTTAGGAGAGGTCCTCGGATTCCTCGTCGAGGGCCTCGGCCATGATGGTCTGGTAGTTGGTGTAGAGGGCCTGTCCGGGCTTGCCGTTGGGATGACGGCGGACGTACTTCACCTCCGTCCAGTCCACCTCCGCCTTGCGGTCCGCCTTGGGGCTGTGGGTGACCGCGAGGCGCGCCGCGTACGCCAGCACCTCGTCTCCGGGCAGCGGGTCCTTGCGGTCCCGGGGGATCAGCACGTGGGCGCCGGGCAAGCCCTGGACATGGAGCCAGATATCCCAGGGGCGCGCCCGGCGGAAGGTGAGCCAGTCGTTGGTGGCCCGGGTGGCGCCCACCAGGATGGTGTGCTCCCCGTACTGGACTTCCCGCGGCGGCTCCGGTCCCTCGGGGGAGCGCTTGCGGGTGCCGTGGCGCTCCTCCGCGGGCAGCGCTTCGAGCCGATCCAGCCGGTCGGTGATGGCCTCCAGGGTCTCCGGGTCGGCGTCTTCCAGGTCCTCCTCCAGACGCGCCACTTCGGCGAGGTCGCTCTCCGTTTCGAAGCGGCGGCGGGCCGCCAGCTCCTGCCCCCGCTCCGCCTTGCGGGCCTTGTTGAAGTAGCGCTCGGCGTCTTCCTGGTAGGAGCGTCCGGGCTGCACGGGGACCTGGATGGTGTCCGGCGGGTTGGACAGGTAGTCCGTGGCCGTGACGTTCTCCTCGCGGGCCACGCCCCCGCCCAGGCTGATCAGGGCCTGACCGTAGCGGCGGTACTCCTCCGGATGGGCGTGCCGGGACTGGTCCGCCAGGACCTTTTCCAGCCGATCCTCCAGCCGCTTGCGGTGACCGCGCAGGCGACTTTCGAGGCGCTGGCGGGTCCGCTCCTCCCGGGCGTGCCGGATGGTGGCCTCGATGTACTCCGGCCAGGCCTCCTCCAAAGGGCCCGCGAGCCGGGGGGTTGCCCAGTTGGGGAGCGGAAAGGGGTAGAGGAAGCGCTTGCCGTCGTCTTCGTGGAGGTACCACTGCTCCGAGGGCTCGGTCAGGGCGGAGGCAGCGGTGGCCAGGAGCGCCGTCCGACCCTCGGCGGGGAGCTCGTCAAGGGCCTGCGCCAGCCGGGGTGGCACCGGAACCAGCCGTTGGGCCAGCTCCTTGCCGCTGCCGGAAAGATCCAGATCCGCCGGGGGCGCGCCCTCCAGCAGGCTCCAGCGGGCCGCTTCCGCCCCCGGCGGGGCCGGGGGCGGCTGGTAGGTCATGCCGGGCAGGAAGCGGGCATCGGGATCCGTGAGGTCGGGCCGGTGCAGCGGGCGGTCCACCCGGTCATCGCTGGTGAGCAGGGCGGCGTTGCAGCGCTTGCCCAGGAATTCGGCCACCAGCCCGCGGCGGTCGTATTTCCCGGTGAGCCGCTTGCGGGCGAAGCGCAGGACCAGGACCCGGTCGGGCCAGGGGTGCTCGATGGCCTCCAGGTGGAAGCCGGTCAGCCGCTGATGGAGGTAGCTCGGAAAGCCGCCTTCCGGCTCTTCCTGGCTCTCGCTCAGGGGGAACAGGCCCCGGAATTGGCCGGTCAGGGAAACGCGCAGCACAGGGGCGGCGCCGAAGCGCAATTCGGGGGCCTGCTCGGGGCCGGTCACGGCGCGCACGGCGCGGCCCGTGAACCGCGGCGCCAGGCTTGCCGCTGCGGCGTGTAGCTGGATAACATCCATAGTCGGTACTTGCACTCGGGGGAAGGATTTCGTAATTTAACTAGTTTATCAGTTGCCCAATTACCAGCCGAAGCGTACCTTCGGCATTGCATTTTTCTGGAGGCGGGCATGCGCATTGTAATGGCATCCGACCATGGCGGTCTCGAGCTGCGCCAGATGGTCCTGGAGCACGTACGCGAGCGCGGCTATGAAGTGGTGGATCTGGGAACCCACGAGGCCGCTAGCGTGGATTACCCCGATTATGCCGTGATGGCCGCGGAGAAGCTGCGCAACGGCGAGGCCGACCGCGCCGTCCTGGTTTGCGGCACCGGCCTGGGGATCAGCATGGCCGCCAACCGCCACAAGGGTATTCGTGCCGCGGTCTGCCACAACGAATTCGAGGCCCGCATGTCGCGGCAGCACAACGATGCCAACGTGCTGGTTCTGGGCGGCCGCGTGATCGGCCCCGGCTTGGCCGCGAGCATCTTCGATGCCTGGATGAGCGCCGAGTTCGAGGGCGGGCGCCACCAGAACCGCGTGGACAAGATCGAGTCCATCGACGGCTAGCCGGCCGTTCCCCCGCCGCAATCGGCCTTCCCGGCGTGGGTCGGAGGCGGGCAACCAATCAGCGCCACCAGCAGCAGAAGAGAGGACCCATGTACTCGAAATCGGACTCCATTGCCAGCTACGATCCCGAACTGAACGAGGCGATCCTGAACGAGGGGAGCCGTCAGGAAGAGCATATCGAGCTGATCGCGTCCGAGAACTCCACCTCGCCGCGGGTGATGGAGGCCCAGGGCTCCAAGCTCACCAACAAGTACGCCGAAGGCTATCCCGGCCGGCGCTATTACGGTGGCTGCGAGTACGTGGATGTGGTGGAGCAGCTGGCCATCGACCGGGCCAAGAAGCTGTTCGGCGCCGACTATGCCAATGTTCAGCCGCACTCCGGCTCCCAGGCCAACCAGGCGGTGTTCTTCTCGGTGCTGTCCCCGGGCGACACCATCCTGGGCATGAACCTGGCCCACGGCGGGCACCTGACCCACGGCGCCCCGGTGAACCTCTCCGGCAAGCTGTTCAACGTGGTGGCCTACGGCGTGGACGAGCAGAACGAGCAGATCGACTACGACCACGTCCGTGCCCAGGCCCAGGAGCACCGGCCCAAGCTGATCATCGCCGGCGCCAGCGCCTATTCGCGCACCATCGATTTTGCCAGGTTCCGCGAGATCGCCGACGAGGTGGGTGCCTGGCTGCTGGTGGACATGGCGCACATCGCCGGGCTGGTGGCGGCGGGCCTGCACCCCAATCCGGTGCCGCACGCCCACTTCACCACCTCCACCACCCACAAGACCCTGCGCGGCCCCCGGGGCGGCCTGATCCTCACCAACGACCCGGATCTGGCCAAGAAGGTGAACTCCAACATCTTCCCCGGCATCCAGGGCGGCCCGCTCATGCACGTGATCGCCGGCAAGGCGGTGGCCTTCAAGGAGGCCATGGAGGAGCCCTTCCAGTCCGACCAGAAGCAGGTGGTGCGCTCCGCGCAGGTCATGGCCGAGACCCTGGCCAAGCGCGGCTACAAGATCGTCTCCGGCGGCACCGACAACCACTTGTTCCTGGTGAATCTTTCCGACAAGGGCATTACCGGAAAGGACGCCGAGGCGGCCCTCGGCAAGGCCAACATCACCACCAACAAGAACGGCGTGCCCTTCGACAAGGAATCGCCCTTCGTCACCAGCGGCGTGCGCATCGGCACCGCGGCCATCACCGCCCGCGGCTTCAAGGACGCCGAGGCGGAGAAGGTGGCCGGCTGGATCGCCGACGTCCTGGACAATCCGGAATCCGAGGAGACCATCAGCTCGGTGAAGGAGCAGGTCCTGGAGCTCAACCGCCAGTTCCCCATCTACGACTTCTAGCCGGCCACGGAAAAAAGGCACCTCTTGCGCTGCCCTTTCTGCAGTAACGAGGAAACCCGGGTCCAGGACAGCAGGCTGGCCGAGGGGGGCGCGGCGGTACGACGCCGCCGCGCCTGCCAGGCGTGCGGAGCGCGCTTCACCACCTTCGAGCGGGCCGAGATGCGGATGCCCCAGGTGGTGAAGGGGGACGGACGGCGCGAGCCCTTCAACGAGGAGAAGCTCCGCGCCGGCCTCATGCGCGCCCTGGAGAAGCGCCCGGTGTCCTCGGAGACCGTGGAAGGGGTGGTCCACGACATCAAGCAGCGTCTCATGCAGTCGGGCGAGAAGGAGCTGCCCTCCCGCCGCATCGGAGAATGGCTCATGGAGGCCCTGCGCGAGGTGGATGAGGTGGCTTTCGTGCGCTTCGCCTCCGTCTATCGCCGTTTCGAGGATGTGAATGCCTTCCGGGCGGAGCTGGACCGGCTCAACAAGGGTGAGGACTGACCCGTGCCCGCCGGTCCCCTGGGCGGGCCGGACCGGACGGGAGGAAGGGCTTCCGGCGCTTTCCGGACCGGCAGGGGCTCGCCGTTTCCCGGCCGGCTCTTAGCCGCTTCCTTCCTCCCCGCCGCGGACCGCACCCATGGCTGATTCCCCGAGTCTCGCCGACCCTTCCGACACCCGCCATATGCGCCGTGCCCTGGCCCTGGCCCGCAGGGGCGTGGGTTGGACGGATCCCAATCCCATGGTGGGCTGCGTGCTCGTGCGCGACGGGCGGGTGGTGGGCGAGGGCTACCATCCCCGGGTGGGCGGGCCGCACGCCGAGGCCTCGGCCCTGGAGCGCGCCGGTGAGGCCGCCCGCGGGGCCACGGCCTACGTGACCCTGGAGCCCTGCAGCCACTACGGTCGGACCCCGCCCTGTGCCGACCGGCTGTTGGAAGCCGGGGTGGCGCGGGTGGTCGCCGCCCTGGAGGACCCCTACGAGCGCGTCCAGGGCCGTGGCCTAGCCCGCCTGGATGCGGCGGGCATCGCCACCGAGAGCGGGCTGCTGGAGGCGGAGGCGGAGGGCGTGAACGCGGGCTTTTTCAAGCGCATCCGGACAGGAATTCCCTGGGTCACCCTGAAGCTGGCCACCAGCCTGGACGGCCACACGGCCACCGGCTCCGGGGAGAGTCAGTGGATCACCTCCGAGGCGGCCCGTGCGGACGTGCACCGGCTGCGCCACGCCCATGCGGCCATCCTCACCGGCAGCGGCACCGTGCTCGCCGATGATCCCTCCCTTACCGCCCGCCTCCCGGAGGGCGGTGCCCACCCCTGGCGGGTGGTCCTGGACAGCCGGCTGCGAACCCCGCCGGGGGCCAAGGTGATCGCCGGCCCGGGACGGGCTCTGGTGGTGGGAGCCCGGAACGCGCCGGATGGACGCAGGCAGGCCCTGGAGGACGCCGGTGCCGAGGTGCTGGGCCTGGATCCGGACGGCGAGGGCGTTCCGACTCTGGACGGGGTCTTCCGCGAGCTGGGCCGCCGCGAGGTCAGCTCCGTGCTGGTGGAATGCGGCGCCACCCTGGCCGGTGCCCTGCTGCGCGGCGGCTGGGTGGACCGCCTGGTCGCCTATCAGGCGCCCAGCATTATCGGTGTGGGCGGCCGGGGCATGTTCGACGGCCCGCCCATCGGCTCCATGGCCGAGCGGGTGGGGCTCCGGGTGCTGGAGCGGCGGAGCCTAGGCCCCGATCTGAAGCTCGTGGCGGTCCCCCGCCAAGGGGGTTAACTCCGAGGGGGTATGCGGCGCAAACGGGCCCGGAAGTGGGTTTTCCCGGAGCAAGCCGGACGGTATCCTTTGGAAGCAGAATATGGGCAAGGGGCGCCGCTGAGCGGTCTCCGCCCCTTGGCAAGAGCCCGCCCGATCCTGCCGTGGCCCGACGGCCAGGGCCGAACGAAGGTTGCGACCGTGTTCACAGGCATCGTCCAGGCAGTCGGCACCGTCCAGTCCATCCAGCCCGCGGCCGGCGATTGGCGGGTGTGGGTCCGCACCGGGGAGCTGGACCTGAGCGACGTGGCCCTGGGCGACAGTATCGCCGTTTCCGGACCCTGCCTCACCGTTGTGGCCCTGGAGGAGGGCGGCTTCGCCGCGGACGTCTCGGTGGAGACCTGGGAGCGCACCGCTTTCGCGGACCTGGCGGTGGGCGCGCGGGTGAACCTGGAGAAGGCCCTGCTCCCCACCACCCGTCTGGGCGGGCATCTGGTCTCGGGGCACGTGGACGGTCTGGCCGTGCTCGGCGAGCGCCGGCCGGAGGCGCGCAGCGAGCGTTTTGTCCTGGAGGTGCCCGGGGCCCTGACCCGGTACGTGGCGGAGAAGGGCTCCATCTGCCTGGACGGCGTGAGCCTGACCGTGAACGGGGTTTCCGGGAGCCGGTTCGACGTCAATCTGGTGCCGCACACCCTGGCCCACACCACGCTGGGCGACCGTCGGCCCGGTGACCGGCTCAACATGGAAGTGGATATCATCGCCCGCTACCTGGAGCGGCTCCTCCGGGGCGGCGAAGCGGGACCCGAAGGGGGTGGGCTGGACGCGGATTCCCTCGCGCGGGCGGGCTTCCCCGGGCTGGGGGAGGGCGGCTGAGGCGGCGGCTCCGAACCTCGGCGGGTCCGCAATGTCTTACCCGTAGCGTGCGCGTCCGGTCGCGGACAGTTCGCGGGACGCCAATCCCGACGCTGGAGAGACTCCGGGCACGAGCCCGCGGTCTGGAAACCAATCCCGCCCGAAGATTCGGGCACCCACCCGGCTGGCAGCAACGAGACCATGGCCATCAGCTCCATTCCAGAACTGCTAGAAGATCTGCGCGCCGGCAAGCAGGTGATTCTCATGGACGACGAGGACCGCGAGAACGAGGGGGATCTCGTCCTCGCCGCCGAGCACGCCACCGCCGAGCAGATCAATTTCATGGCCAAGTACGGCCGCGGCCTGATCTGTCTGGCCCTGACCCCGGACCAGACCGATCAGCTCGAGCTTCCCCTCATGGTGCGCAACCGCGATGCCAAGCACGCCACCAACTTCACCGTCTCCATCGAGGCAGCGGAAGGGGTGACCACGGGCATCTCCGCCGCGGACCGGGCCCACACCATCCAGACGGCCATCCGCGAGGATGCCGGCCCCGAGGACCTGGTGCAGCCGGGCCACGTCTTTCCGCTGCGGGCGGTTGAGGGCGGCGTGCTGACCCGGACCGGCCACACCGAGGCCTCCGTGGACTTGGCGCGGCTCGCGGGCATGGAGCCGGCGGGCGTGATCTGCGAGATCATGAACGACGACGGCACCATGGCCCGTCTGCCGGACCTGGAGACCTTCGCCGAGGAGCACGACCTCAAGATCGGTACCATCGCCGATCTGGTCCAGTATCGCATGGAGGCCGAGTCGCTGGTGCGCAAGGCGGTGGAAACGCGCCTGCCCACCGACCTCGGCGAATTCCGCGTGGTGGCCTTCGAGTCCGATGTGGACGACCGCGAGCACGTGGCGCTGGTACTCGGCGACATCAACGACGGCGAGCCGGTGCTCACGCGCATGCACTCGGAGTGCCTCACCGGCGACATCTTCGGCAGCCGCCGCTGCGACTGCCAGTCGCAGCTGCACGGCGCCATGGAGCAGATCGCCGCGGAGGGCCGGGGCGTCATCGTCTACCTGCGCCAGGAGGGCCGGGGCATCGGCCTCATCGACAAGCTGCGCGCCTACAACCTCCAGGACGACGGCCGGGATACCGTGGAGGCCAACAGCGAGCTGGGCTACCAGGCGGATCTGCGCAACTACGGCGTAGGCGCGCAGATCCTGCGTCAGCTCGGCGTGCGTAAGCTCCGCCTGATGACCAACAACCCCAAGAAGATCATCGGCCTCCGGGGCTACGGCCTGGAGGTGGTGGAGCGGGTGCCGCTGATCTGCGCCACGCATCCCGCCAACGAACGCTACCTGGCCGCCAAGCGCGACAAGCTCGGCCACATGCTTCCGCCCGAAGGCGAGCCCGTGGATACCCGGCGGGAGCGCGTGGACGCAACCATTCAACAAGAAGGCGCCAATCGTGGAGGGGCGAATGAAGACCATTGAGGGCCAGCTGGACGCGAGCGGTCTCCGCTTCGGCCTGGTCGCCAGCCGGTTCAACAGCCTGGTGGTGGACCACATGGTGGGTGGGGCCGAGGACATCCTGGTCCGTAACGGGGCCAGCGGCGACGACCTGACTCTGGTCCGCGTGCCCGGCTCCTTCGAGATCCCCCTGGCGGCCCAGCGCATGGCCGCCAGCGGCCGCTTCGACGCGGTGATCGCCCTCGGCGCGGTGATCCGCGGATCCACGCCCCACTTCGACTACGTGGCCGCGGAGGTGAGCAAGGGGCTCGCCCAGGTGCAGATGGAGTCCGGAATCCCGGTGGGATACGGTATCATTACCACCGATACCCTGGAGCAGGCCATCGAGCGGGCCGGCACCAAGGCCGGCAACAAGGGTGCCGACGCCGCCATGGCGGCCATGGAGATGGTACGGGTCCTGGGGAAGTTCGAAGGCTGACATAGGCCCGGGCTCCCGGAGCCGGGAGCCCGGGCCCCGCTCGTCGCGGCCCGGATGGCCGCTCCCGCAATGGCCCGCGCGGCCAATGCAGGAGCGGTCGTCGTGGTCGCGGATCGTCTATTGCCGGGCCGTCGTCCGACGACCCGTTTCCGAGATTCTTGGACAGAGTCCGTGCTCAGCAGGAATAATCCCGCCAATGAATGAACGTCATCGCGCCCGCGAGGCCCTGGTTCAGGCCCTGTACCAGTGGAACTACAACCCGCTTGATCCCCGGGAGCTGGAGATGGAGTTCCTGGATGCCGGATATCTGGAAGGCACGGAGCGGGGCTATTTCCAGCACCTGCTGCGCAAGGCCGTGGACCGCCACGAGGAGATCGACGGCCTGATCGCGCCGGCCATCATGCCCCGGCGCCTATCCGAGCTCACGGGCGTGGAGCAGGCCATCCTGCGCGCCGGGGTCTGCGAGCTCCTGGAGCGGGACGATGTCCCCTACCGGGTGGTGATCAACGAGGCGGTGGAGCTGGCCAAGTCCTTCGGCACCGACCAGGGGTACCGGTTCGTGAACGCCGTGCTCGACCGCATCGCCCGTGAGCGCCGGGCCGCCGAGGACGAGTCTCCCACCCATGACGGATAAGGGGGACTCCATCGGCCAAGCGGGGGAGTTCGCCCTCATAGACGCGCTCTTCAACCGCAGCCCCGCGCCGCCCGAGGAGGTCCACGGCGGTATCGGCGACGACGCGGCCCTCCTCGCCGCCGCCGGCGGCGAGGACTGGGCCGCCGCGGTGGATACCGTGGAGGAGGGCGTGCACGCCCTGCCGGGCAGCGATCCGGAGGCGCTCGGCTGGAAGGCGGTGGCGGTCAACGTTTCCGACCTGGCCGCCATGGCCGCCCGGCCTCGGCACGCCCTGCTCGCCGCTTCCCTGCCGCGCTCCATGTCCCGGGAGCGCGCGGAGCGCCTGGCCGACGGACTGCAGGCGGCCCTGGAGGAATGGGAGGTTGTCCTGGTGGGCGGGGACACTGTGGCCACGCCGGGGGCACTGTCTCTTTCCCTTACCCTGCTGGGGCGGGTGCCTCTTGCAAAAGCCCTGCGGCGAAGCGGTGCCCGTCCCGGTGACACCGTCTACGTGACGGGCACCCTGGGCGATGCCGCCGCTGGCCTGGAGCTGCTCCGGGAGCCCCCGGAGGTCTGGCAGTCCGCCTACGATTGGCTGGTGGAGCGCCACCTCCGCCCCCGCCCGCCGCTCTCCTTCGGAATGGGGATCGGCGGCGAGGCCTCCGCGGCCATCGACGTGAGCGATGGCCTGCTCGCCGACCTGCGCCACATGGCGGCGGCCAGCGGGGTGGGCATCGAGATCGACGCGGCGCGGCTGCCGCTGTCCGCGCCCATGGGGGAATGGGCGTGGGCCACGGGACGGGATCCGCTTCCCCTGGCGCTCTCCGGCGGCGAGGACTTCGAGCTGGTCTTCACCGCGGGCGAGGAGGCTTTCGAGGGCATCCATCGGGCGAAGTATCAGAACGATACGCCCTTCACCGCCATCGGCCGGGTGACGGCCGAGCGGCCCGGAGCGGTCTTCGGGGACGGGGTCCCCGAGGCGGCAGGCGGCTACGATCACTTCGCCGAGCCCGGGCCGGCGGGCTCATGAAGCCCGTGGTCTGGCTCGCGGAGGGCCTGGGACTGGGCCGGATACCCCTGGCCCCGGGGACCTTCGGGACGCTACTCGGCATTCCCCTGTACATGGTGCTTTCGGCGGCCCTGCCGTGGCACCTGTACCTGCTGGTGGTGCTGGCCGCTTTGCCCCTCCACGTCTGGATCTGCAGCGTGGGCGCGCGGGCATACGGCGTGGGCGATCCCTCGGGAATCGTCTGGGACGAGGTGGTGGGCATCCTCATCGCCCTGACCGCCGCACCACCGGGGTGGGCGCCCGTGGTGGCCGGCTTTATCGTCTTCCGGGCCTTTGATATTCTCAAACCATTTCCCATAAGCTGGCTGGATGCCCGGATTTCCGGGGGACTGGGCATCATGCTCGACGATGTGGTGGCGGGATTCTACGCCCTGGCGACGCTCCAGGTCCTCTTCCACTGGTGGCCCTGGACCCTGGGTGACTGAAGCCCGCCCCGCGTGACCGGGAGGCCCTCGCCATTTACGGACATGCCGTCTTTCATGTCCCCGGAGATGTCCCCGATCCCTGGCTGGTGGCCCGCTTGGCGCGGCTGCGGACAATCGCCGCCCTGGCCGGATACCCGGAGGGTACGGCGGACACGGTCGGGCCGCGCCTGCGGGTATTCGTCGGGGATGGGAACGGCGCGGGCGGGGCCGGCACACCGATGGTTCTCGACGGCCTAACCGTGGCGGAATGGGCCCGCGATGGCGGGGGCCTGGCGGTGTGGATCTCGCAGCCCGATCTGGCCGAGGAGGCGCTGGTGGGCGCCCTGACGGCCACCGGGTTCAACCCGCGCCGGGCGGGACGGTTCAGTGCCGTGGCGCCGGACGAGCGGAGCCTGCGCGCCCGGCTCCCGGAAGGGGCCGCGGTGGAGCCCGGACTACCCGGGGAATGGTGGGTGGACGGCGCCGAAGGGGCCGACCACCCGTGGCTGGACCCGGACCTGCGGGCACCGGAGCGCCACCTGGGGCGGCGCCTGCAGAGGAAGGGGAAGATGATCGCCACCGCCGAATCCTGCACCGGCGGGGGCGTGGCCGAACGGCTGACCGCCGTGCCCGGGAGCTCCGCGTACGTGGACCGCGGCTGGGTTACCTATACCAACGCCGCCAAGCGGGAGCAGCTCGGCGTTGGTGAAGACCTGCTCGCTGCCCACGGCGCGGTGAGCGACCCCGTGGCGCGGGCCATGGCGACGGGCGCGCTGGCGGGCTCGCGGGCCCAGCTCGCGGTATCCGTGACCGGGATCGCCGGCCCCTCCGGGGGCTCGCCCGAGAAGCCCGTGGGCACGGTCTGGATCGGGGTGGCCGCCGGCGATGGCGAGGCGGAGGCCCGTCATCAGGTGCTGTCCGGGCCGAGAGGGGCGGTGCGCTGGCGAACCGTGAACGCCGCCATCGCCTTCGCCCTGGATCGCGTGGAGGCATAGCCCGAAAAGGCCGCGAGAAGCCGGCGGCGCGCGGCTCCACCACCGGCAGAGGGGCCCCAGCCGCGAGGGATGGCGGCTTGCGGGGCGGACGGCGAAAAATGTTTTGGGTTTGTTCTCAAAACGGCCCATATGGGGTACAGTCTTGAGGATACCCGAACCGCATTTCCGCGCGCCGCGCGGATGATTTCAAAAGGTGGTGGCCATGGATTCGGAGAAGCAGAAAGCGCTCGATTCGGCGATCAAGAATATCGACCGGCAGTTCGGCAAGGGCTCGGTCATGCGCCTGGGCGACCAGGAGGCTTTCGACGTCCCGGTGACCTCCTCGGGCTCCCTGAACCTGGATATCGCCATGGGCGTGGGTGGCTATCCCCGGGGCCGTGTGGTGGAGATCTACGGTCCGGAGTCCTCCGGCAAGACCACGCTGACCCTGCATGCCTTGGCCGAGGCCCAGAAGGCCGGCGGCGTGGCGGCGTTCATCGACGCCGAGCATGCCCTGGACCCCAGCTACGCCCGCAAGCTGGGCGTGAACGTGGACGAGCTGCTGGTCTCGCAGCCCGATACCGGCGAGCAGGCCCTGGAGATCGCCGACATGCTGGTGCGCTCCGGCGCCGTGCACGCGGTGGTGATCGACTCGGTGGCGGCGCTGGTGCCCAAGGCCGAGATCGAGGGCGAGATGGGCGATTCCCACGTGGGCCTGCAGGCACGCCTGCTCTCCCAGGCCCTGCGCAAGCTCACCGGGTCCATCAACAACTCCAAGACCACGGTGTTCTTCATCAACCAGATCCGCATGAAGATCGGCGTGATGTTCGGCAGCCCGGAGACCACCACCGGCGGCAACGCCCTCAAGTTCTACTCTGCCGTGCGCCTGGACATCCGCCGCACCGGGGCCATCAAGCAGGGCGAAGAGGTCCTGGGGAACCATACCCGGGTCAAGGTGATCAAGAACAAGGTGGCCCCGCCGTTCCGCGAGGCCGAGTTCGACATCCTCTACGGCGAGGGCGTCTCCCGGGAGAGCGAGATCATCGACCTGGGCGTGGAGCACGGCCTGATCGAGAAGTCCGGAGCCTGGTACTCCTACAACGGCGAGCGCATCGGCCAGGGCAAGCAGAACGTCCGGCAATTCCTCAAGGACAACCCGGAGATGGCGTCGGAGCTGGAAGGCAAGATCCGCGAGGCGGCCGGACTCACCGGCTCGGGCGCGGAATCCGGCGCCGAGGCTTCCGGCTCGGGCGATACCGGGGCCAAGTCCGCCGGGTCCAAGAAGGCCGGGAAAGCGTCCGATGAGGGCGAGACCGGTGGCAAGGCGGAGCAGGAGCAGGCCTGACACCCGGTGAGATCCGCCGGTATCCGGGGCCGGGGGGCTGCCGGGTGTCGGTAGACGAGGCGGAGGTTCCGCGTTGGACGAGCGTGAAGGCCAGTTCGACGAGGCCGTTGAGGCGGCCTACGCCCAGGCCCTCAAGCTCTTGGTGCGCCGGGAGCACAGCCGCCGAGAGCTCGCCCGCAAGCTCGTGGAGCGGGACCATCCCCGGCCCGCCGCGGATGCGGCCCTGGACCGGCTGGAGGCGGAAGGCGCCCAGTCGGACCAGCGCTTCGCCGAGGAATACGCCCGTGCCCGTTTCGCCAAGGGGTACGGTCCCCGCCGGGTGGAGGCGGAGCTCCGCGAGCACGGCATCGGCCCCGAGGGAATGGCGCACGCCGCCCTGGAGCGCGGGGAGGAGCGGAGCCTGGCGGCGGCACAGCTCGCCAAACGGTTCGGGGACGCGCCCCCGGCCGACGCCCGGGAACGGGCCAAGCGGACCCGTTACCTCCAGCAGCGCGGCTTCGATCCGGAGGTTTGCGCCCGGCTGCTCCGGGACGCCGGAAACCCGGAGGAGGAAGCGGGTTTCTAAATACAATCAGGGTGCGTAGTGTCCAAAGGGCACTTGGCGGGCGGAGTCACGTTGGTGGCTCCGCCCGTCCGCGCCTTGCGCCTGCTGCCGGGGCGTACCATATCCCCCCATAGGATTGCGGAAGAGGCCCGTTATGGAAGGCGCCGAGATACGTAGAAAGTTTCTGGAGTTCTTCGCCGGTCGAGACCACGAGGTGGTCCCGAGCGCTTCGCTCGTGCCCCAGAACGACCCCACGCTGCTGTTCACCAACGCCGGCATGGTCCAATTCAAGGATGTGTTCCTGGGCCGCGAGCATCGCGGCTACACACGTGCGGTGACCAGCCAGCGCTGTCTGCGCGCCGGCGGCAAGCACAACGACCTGGAGAATGTGGGGCACACCGCCCGGCACCACACCTTCTTCGAGATGCTGGGCAATTTCTCCTTCGGCGATTACTTCAAGCGGGAGGCCATCCAGCACGCCTGGGCCTTTCTGACCGAGGAGCTCGGCCTGCCCGAGGAGAAGCTCTTCGTCACGGTGTACACCGAGGACGAGGAAGCGGCGCGCATCTGGCTCGACGAGATGCACATCGATCCGGAGCGCTTCGCCTACGTGGGCGCCGCGGACAACTTCTGGGCCATGGGTGACACGGGGCCCTGCGGCCCCTGCTCGGAGATCTTCTACGACCACGGCCCCGAGCTTCCCGGCGCGCCGCCCGGCTCCGGAGAGGACGAGGGCGACCGCTACGTGGAGATCTGGAACCTCGTCTTCATGCAGTACAACCGGGACGGGGATGGCACCCTCCATGACCTGCCCAACCCCAACATCGACACCGGCATGGGGCTGGAGCGCATCGCCGCGGTCATGGAAGGGGTGCATAACAACTTCGACACGGACCTCTTCCTGCCGCTGATCCACCAGGCCGCCGAGCAGGCGGGGGTGCGCTACAACGAGTCCGATGCCACGGACGTGAGCCTGCGCGTGATCGCTGACCACATCCGCGCCTGCGCCTTCCTCATCGCCGACGGCGTGATTCCCTCCAACGAAGGGCGGGGCTACGTGCTGCGCCGCATCATCAGGCGCGCCGCCCGGCACGGCCGGATGCTGGGCATTCAGGGCGCCTTCTTCCACCAGCTGGTGCAGCCGCTGGTGGATGCCATGGGCCACCACTTCACCGAGCTGGACGAGCAGCGGGCCACCATCGAGCGGGTCCTCAAGATCGAGGAGGAGCGCTTCGCGGCTACGCTTACCGAGGGCCTGGCCCACCTGGACGAGGTGATCCGCAGCCTCCCCGCCGACGCCGCGCAGATCCCCGGCGAGGCCGCATTCCGGCTCTACGATACTTACGGCTTCCCGCTCGACCTTACCGAGGACATCGCGCGGGAGCGGGGCCTGTCCGTGGACAACGCCGGCTTCGATGAGCACATGGCGGAGCAGAAGGCGCGCGCTCGGGCCTCCTGGGGAGGCTCCGGCGAGGAGCAGGTGCCGCAGGCCTATTACGAGCTCCTGGAAAACCACCAGGGCACCGAATTCCTCGGCTACCAGTCCCTGAGCGCCGAGGCCAGCCTGGGCGGCATCCTCAAGGACGACGCCTGCTTCAAGGAGCTGAACGCCGGCGAGGAGGCGGTGCTGGTCCTCAACCAGACGCCCTTTTACGGGGAGTCCGGCGGCCAGGTGGGTGACACGGGCCGCATCACCACCTCCGAGGCGGAGTTCGTGGTAACCGACACCCAGGTGCCGCTGCCGGGCCTGGTGGCCCATGTGGGGCGGCTGGAGCGCGGCCGGCTGAACACCGGCGACACGGTGCACTGCGAGGTGAACGAGAGCGCCCGGCATGCCACCGCCTACAACCATTCGGCCACCCACCTCCTGCACGCCGCCCTGCGCCACCAGCTCGGCGACCACGTGCGCCAGATGGGCTCCCTGGTGGAGCCGGACCGCCTGCGGTTCGACTTCAGCCACTATGAGGGGCTAACCGCGGACCAGCTGCGCACCATCGAGAACGAAGTGAACCGCCACATCCGCGCCAACTACGATGTGAGCGCCGACTGGATGACCCTCGACCAGGCCCAGGGCAAGGGCGCCATCGCCTTCTTCGACGAGAAGTACGGCGAACAGGTGCGGGTCATAACCATGGGGTCGGCCTCCATGGAGCTGTGCGGCGGCACCCACGTGTCCCGCACCGGCAACATCGGCCTGTTCAAGATTGTCGAGGAGACCGGCATCGCCGCCGGGGTGCGGCGGATCGAGGCCCTCACTGGCCAGGAGGCGATCAACCACGTGCAGGCCCAAGAGGATCAGATCGGCCGCATCGCCGGCATGCTCAAGGGCACGCGGTCCGATGCCGGGGACCGGGTGGCCGAGCTGGTGGAGCGCTCCCGGGATCTGGAGAAGGAGGTGGAGCGGCTCAAGAGCAAGCTCGCTACCGCGGCCAGCGGCGATCTGCTCGACAACGTCCGGGAGATCGGCGGCATCAAGGTGCTCGCCGCCGCGCTCGAGGGCCAGGACCCCAAGTCCCTCCGGCAGACCGTGGACCAGCTCAAGCAGAAGCTCGGCTCCGGGGTCATCGTCCTCGGCGTGCCCGATCCGGAGAAGGGTAAGGTGAGCCTCATCGCCGGTGTTACCGACGATCTCACCGATCGCTTCTCCGCCGGCGACCTGGTGAACCAGGTGGCCGAGGGCGTGGGCGGCAAGGGCGGCGGGCGCGCCGACATGGCCCAGGCCGGCGGCAAGGAGCCGGAGAAGCTGGATTCCGCTTTGGAGCGGGTAGGCGAGTACGTGGAAGGCTGCCTGGCCACCTGACCGGGCAGGCACCGGCAAAGACTGCCATCGGGAGCGGGCAGCCTTGGGGCTGCCCGTTTGCGTTTCGGGCCGGGTCACCGGATTCCGGCGGGAGACTCCTTTACCCGATGCAGGCGCGCGTAGGCCCGCAGCAGGGTTCGGTGGCGCTCCAGTCCATCCAGGGCGGACCCCGGGGCGGGCAGCATCCCGGCGAAGGCCTCCCGGCCCTCCACCATGGCGGCCGCCAGACGGGCCGTCTCCGTCCCGTGGAGCTGTGCCAGGGCCTCGTCGAAGTTCTCGGGTGCGCGGTCGGCCAGAGCCATCTCCAGCCGGGCGTGCACGCAGCTGTACAGCCGTGCCCGCTCCTCCGGCAGCTCCCCGGTATGTAGGCACCAGCCCACCCAGCCCAGGGCTTCCTCGGCCCGGCCCAGGGCGAGCGCCAGCCGGGCCTTCAGCTCGCCGACGCGCAGCTCGGCCCATAGGGTCCCGGGCTCGGGAACGATGCCAATGAGCTCGTGCACGGGCTGGTAGTCGTTGTGCCCGCCCGTTTCCAGGGCTTCATAGAGGTCATCCAGCCGGGCTCGGTCCAGCTGGTCCAGGGACAGGATCTCCGGGCGAAGACGGGCCCCTTCGTTGTTGTTGTTCACCACCAGCTCGTCCACCGGGTAGACCTCCGAGAGGCCGGGCACGAGGATGCGGCAGGCGTAGGCACCCAGGTGGGTGTAGTCGGCGATGAAGACCTCGAAGCCCTCCTCGTGTAGCAGGCCGATCAGGTGGTCGCGCTCGGCGGTGTTGTCGGCCTCCAGGTTCCAGTCGCTGAAGGGGTGATCTGGGGCTTCTCCCAGGAAATCCCAGGACACCACGCCGCTGGAATCGATGAAGTGCAGCTCCAGGTTCTGCGGATCCGCCACCTCCGCCATGTCGAGGGTGGGTGGCCGGAAGCCGTCTAGCTGTTCAAGGCTCCGACCCTGTAGCAGTTCGGTGAGGGCCCGTTCCAGGGCGATACCGAAGGTGGGGTGGGCGCCGAAGGAAGCGAACACGCTGCCGTCGGCGGGATTAAGCAGGGTGACGTTCATCACCGGATAGCGTCCGCCCAGGGAGGCGTCGTAGACCCGCACGCCGAAGCCCGCCTCCTCAAGGCTGCGGATGCCCGCCCGGATGTCCGGGTAGCGATCCAGCACCGCCTTCGGGACCCGCGGGGGAGTGATCCCCTCGGCGATGATGCGGTTCTTAACGGCGCGCTCCAGGATCTCCGCCAGTCCCTGGACCTGGGCTTCCTCCGGGGTGTTGCCCGCGGACATACCGTTGCTGACGTAGAGATTGCCGATAAGGTTCACTGGGAACCAGCGCGTGGCGCCGTCCCGCTGCCGTGTGTAGGGCAGGGCGCAGATGCCGCGGCTGAAGGCCCCCGAGTTGGTATCCACCAGGTTCCCGGCGTGGAGCTCGCCGTCCGGGTCGTAGATCGCGAGCAGCGTCTCGTCGAGCAGCCCCTCCGGCAGGGAATTGTCCTCCGGAATCGGGAACCAGCGCTCGTGGGGGTAGTGAACGAACTCCGTTTCGGCCGCATCCGGGCCGAGGTAGAAGTCTGCGAAGAAGTAGTTGTTGGCCAGCCGTTCGACGAATTCGCCCAGTCCGCTGGCGAGGGCGGCCTTGGGCGAGGCGCCCTTGCCGTTGGTGAACAGCATGGGGGCATCCGCGGCCCGGATATGGACGGAGTGGACGTTGGGCACGGGGTTCAGCCGGGAGGCCTCCTCCACGGCGAATCCGGCCTCTTCCAGGCGTTCCGTTAAACTCTCTATGGTGGCTTCGAGCGGGCGGTCCTTGCCCTTGAGGTGGGTCTGGTCCATGGGTAAACCGGGTTGGGAATGAGAGGAGCCGCCCAGGGCGCCGAACGGCGCCAGGGAGGCGTAATCATGTCTAGCCCGCGGATTATGCCGGGAACCGCCCGTGTGGGCGAGCATTTGCGTCAGTCCGGGGGGGTGCGGTGGGAGACGCGTGATGCGTCTCGGAGGGTGGCTGGAGCTGCCTGAGCAATTCCGTGCCGGATTGCCTTGGCGTTTTCTTAATCCCTCTTCGAGCTTAATTGCCCCCGCTTTCGATGGTGTAGAAGAGGTCCCCGCCGGTTTCCTGGGCGCTGGATTCCGTGACCAGCTTCCAGTGGCGGTCGATGGAGTAGGTCATGCGGAAGGTGTTGGAGGAGTCGAACAGCCCGATCCCGTAGCTCACGTACAGGCGCGGCGAGAGGTACTTGCCGAGCACCAGGGCGGCCTGCTCGGTGCGCTGCCCCTCTTCGGTGGTGGTTTCCTGGGTCTGCAGGCTCACCTCGTCCAAACCCAGATCCTTGCCGATGGTCTTGGCCAGGAACTCGCCGCTCTTACGGCCCAGGAACACGGCGGCCCGGCTCAGGGCGGTCTGCTCGTCGCCGGAGGTTTCTCCCAGGGGGCGCCCCAGCACCAGCCAGGAGAGCTGCTCGGTCTGCGACATGCCGGGGTCCGAGAACAGCGAGAACTCTGGTTCGCGCAGTGGCCCCTTGGCCTCAACGCCCACCGTGATCCCGGGCTCCGGCTTGCGCACGGCGCGAACCTCCAGGCCGGGGGAGGATACGGGCCCGCCACCGAATACCAAGCGCCCGGTCTGGATGGTGAGGTCCTGGCCGTAGGCCTGGAACTGACCCTCCACGGTGCGCAGCTCCCCGGTGGCGGTGGTGGGCTGCCCCGGTTTCTCCTCGACCGTCAGGTCCCCTTCCACGCGGCTCTTCAGGCCGAAGCCCTTGAACCGGACCAGGTCACCGAGGATCAGCCGCACCCGGGCGGAGATCTTCCAGGGAGAGGCCTCCTGGGAGCTGTGCCGGCGGACGATCACCTGGTCCTGGGATACCGTCACCACTCCGGAGGTGGGCAGCTCCTTGATCTCGATGCGGGCCCGCGGGACCTTCACCTCTCCCGTGACCCGCAGCCGCGGCCGCTCCGCCTCCACCTCCAGATCCGGGGAGAGCCAGACCTGGATCTCGGCGGTGTTGTAGGCCAGGAAATCCTCGCCCTTGATGGTCATATCCAGCTTCGGGGTGCCGTCGTCGAGACGGACGCTCCCCACCAGGTTCAGGGCGCCCTTGCCGGATTCCGCGTGGCCCTCCAGGCTGATACTGCGGTCCTGCTGCGGTGCGGCACGGAGCCGGATGTCGCGTATGGTCAGGCCGGCAGAGACGAGCACCGCCTGTTCCGCGGTGGCCAACAGCTCGCCGGAGAGCCGGGGGTCGGCCGGGGTGCCCTGGATACCCAGGTCAACGCGCAAGGCACCGTCCAGCTTCCGCACCTCCGGCGCGAAGATGGGCAGGAACCCGAAGTCGTTCACCGAGCCCCGGATTCGGCCCGACAGGGGCCGCTGGGTGAGCGGTCCCCGGCCCTGGGCGAGAGCCACCCGCCCGGTGAGCCGGTCGCGCCCCCCAAGGTCCAGCACCAGCTCGGCCTCCATCCGCTCGCCGTCGGCGGTCAGCCGCATCGAGCTGGGCTTGAAGGCCAGGAACTTCCGCTCCTCCATGCTGTTATCGTCGCCGGTCTGGAGCACGCGCCCGGCGCTGGTGGTGAGCTCGACAGCGCCCTGGAGGGGACCGTCCGCCGGCATGGCTACCTCCCCGGAGCCGCTGAAGGTGCCCTTTATGCCCGTATCCGGCGGCAGGAGCGGTAGGAAGTAGCCCAGCGGGATGGCCTCCGCCAGGAATTCCCCCCGCACGCCTCCCGCGTCCCGCGCGCCCTGCAGGCAGAGTCTGCCGGATTCCGATGTCCAGCAGCCCTGCTGGAGGCGGACCCGGTCGGCGCTCACCACACCCCGCACGGGGCCTTCCAGCCGCCAGTCCGGCAGCCTGGCGGGCCGGATGCGGGCCTCCCCGAGCCGGAAATGCAGCTCCCGGGCCTGCTGCTGCCAGCTTCCGGAGGCCGCAAGCTCCGCCCCGCCCAGCGAGGAGTCGGTGGTGGCCCGCAAGGTGTGGTCCGCGGGCGTGCCCCGGGCTTCCAGCCGCAGGCTGCGGACGGTGGTGCCGTCGAGGCGGATCCCGCTTACCGCCGCGTCCAGGTGCGAGGTGGTGTCGCCCTGCGGATTCAGGTCCGCCTCCAGGCGGACCTTCGCCACCGAGGCGGCCTGCCATTGAAGGTTGCGGCCCGAAAGGTCGGCGGTGACCTTGGGCAGTGGAAGATCGCCTGTGACGCGCCCATTGCCCTGGAGCGAGCCGTCCGCGCCCGGATAGAGGTCCTCCAGATTGTCGCTGGCAATCCGCCAATCCAGGTCCGCGGCCCGCCGGCTGACGGTGCCCTCCAGGAAGAGCTCGGAGCTGCCGCTTTGCAGGCGGAGCTGCGGCAGAGTGAGCATGCCGGCGGCGTAGCGGCCGCGCCCCCGCAGCTTAACGGGGCGTTCGCGCAGCTTGCCTGAAACCTCCAGGCTGCGGATGTCGGCCTCGGGGCCCCGGTCGGCCATGGCCAGCTGCACATTCGCGCGCAAGTCCAGATTCCCGGGCCACCGGGGCAGCAGGGCGTGGGGGTCGATGCCGTCGCCCCGCACCGTAAGCTCGGCGCCCAGGCGCTCCTTCCAGGACAGGCGGCCCTGGCCCCGGATGTGGCCCTCCAGGGCATCCAGGCGGAAATGCCCCAGGTTCAGGCGGCCCAGGTCGCCCCGGCCGCGCGCCCGCAGGCGCGCCCCGGGCAGCTGCTCGCTCCGAGCCGTCACGTCCAGATTGAGGTTGTAGTCCTCCGTGGTTCCCGAGACGGCGGCGTAGCCCCGCGGAGAGGCGATGTCCCGGGGCCCGGGCATCCGGAGGTCCCGCCAGTTGATCGCCAGGCCGAAAGGGCCGCCCCGATAGGTGGCGGCCGCGTTGAAGCGTCCCTCGCCCAGCGCGCCCTGGATCTGCGCGGAAAGCGCCTCCATGCCGCCGGCTACCCGCCACCGCCCTTCCCCGGATACCCAGCGTGGATCCTCGGCTTCCAGGGGCCAGCGCAGCTGGCGCCATTCGCCGTGCAGGTCGGCCTCCGGACCGCCGGGGGACATGGCCACCCGGCCCCGGGCGGTGAGCCGGGTGGGCAGCCCTTCGGCGGTGAGCCGCAGCCTGCGGATGCGGACCGAGCGCTCGGCGAGGTTGCCCTCGAGCGCAGTTCGCAGGCGGAGGGGCGGGCGGCCCTGCAGATGGAGCCCCAGGGTGCCCCGGGTGCGTGCCGCCTCCAGGCCGCCCTCGAGCGCCAGATCGATGGCCGCCCGTCCCGGCGGCAGGGTAGGGCGCAACGCCTGCAGGGGCAGCTCCTGGCCCTGGATCTCCGCCTTCCACTGCAGGTCATCCTCCAGGGGCTGTTGGATACGCCCGGTGATGTGCACGGACCAGGGCTCGTTCAGCTCGTGCTCGAAGGCGAGGGCCTGCAGGTTGCCCTGGGCCGTCAGCTTGCCGCCGGCCCGGGGCCGGCCAGGGAGCTTCAGGGTCCAGCGCAGCACGCCGTTCAGGGCGTCGGGTGCCTGCGTCCTGCTGTCGATGCGGCCGCTGGTGCGCGCCTCCAGGCGCGGCGTCTCCAGCGCCAGGGTGCGCCAGTACAGGCCGCCCGGTCCGATGCCCACCGCGCCGGTGAGGGCGGTGATGGGCTGGGGCTCGGCGCCCGGCTCGCTGCGGATCTCGCCGTCGAGGAAGCGGGCGTGCTCGACCCGCACCGGCAGGAGGGCGCTGGTGGTGAGGCCCTCGTCGGGCTCGGGCGGGGGGTCCGGCGGGCCGGGCAGGCCGGTGTAGCGGAAATTCTCCACCACCAGCCGGTTGATGGAGACGGTCCCAAAGAGCAGGTCCGTAACGCGCCAGTCCATTACCGCACGTCCGATGCGGACACGGAAGGAGGCGGTCTCCATGTATGCGTCCCGAATCCGGATGGGGCCCACCAGGCGCCCTTCCACGGAGGCTACCCGGAGGCTTTCCGGGAATGCGGGTCGCGCCAGGCTCCAGGTCCACTGCAGCCCCGTCTCGCTCAGGAGCAGGAAGGCCCCGCCGCTTACGATAGTCACGAGGGTGATCCATACCGCAGCCAGCCGCTTGATCACAGGTCCGGACCCATACTGAAGTGGATGCGCCAGGCCGGGGCCACTTCCTCCAGGTTGTCGTTCAGCACCTCGTCGAGCGGGGTGGCGAAATCCAGCCGGATCATGCCCAGCGGTGACGCGTAGCGCACGCCGAAGCCCACGGCCTCCACCGGCTCCGGGGGCCAGTCGTTGGAGGCGTTCCCGGCGTCATAGAAGGTGGCCAGGGCGAAGTTTCCCCAAACCCGGTAATCGGCCTCCACACTCGCCGTGAGGAGGTAGCGTCCGCCGATGGTGTTGCCCTCTCCATCCTTTGGACCCAGCTTCTGGTAGGCGTATCCCCGGACGCTGCGGTCGCCGCCGGCGAAGAAGCGCTCCGAGGCGGGAATGTCGGTGACCCGGTCCACCGACGTGCCGCCCGCGTGAACCCGCATGAGCAGCCGGGAGCGGGGCAGGAGCGGAATCACCGCCTGGGCGCGGGCCTGTCCCTGGAGGAAGGTGGTATCGGAGAGCGCGCTCTCGTGGGCGCCGTGGGCGTCGAAGAACAGGCTCCAGCCGCGCCGGGGATACAGGCGATCGTCCGCCTTGGAGCGCGCCAGGCTGGCGCCCGGGGTGAACAGCGTGTAGCTCTGCACGCTGCCGTTCACGTGGGTGAAATCGCGGGACACGTAGGCGTAAATGCTGCGCTGCCAGCCCCGGTATCCCAGGTCCTCGCTGGCCCCGAGGGCGTACCGCGTGTTGAGGGTGTCGCCGAACTCCTCCTGGGAGATCCGGCCGAGGATGCTGAGGCTGTCGGTGCGCACGTTCCGGATGGGGATCCGGTAGCGCGCCGCCAGGCCCTGCCGCACCGGCGAGAGAAACAGGTCGCTGCGGAACTGGTGGCCCGCGCGGTTGATGTGGCGGAACTCGACGGCACCGGTCAGCCGAGGTCCGGTGTCCGTGCCATAGCCCACCCCGATGCTGTAGAGGCGGGGCTTCTTGGGGTTCGTATCCACCTCTACGGGGATGCGCCGGGCCTCCTCGGGCGCGTCCTCGCCCTTCGGGGTGAAGGGGACGGCCTCCTTCCGAATCATGTTCACCGCCACCCGGTCGAAGTAGTCGGTATCCGAGAGTGCGAACTGGAGGTCCAGCAGGCGCATGGAAGTGAGGCGCTCCCCCCGCTCCACGGGGAGGAGCCGGGCCACGAAACGGGGGCTGAGGATGTCCTGCTTGACGCGGATGTCGCCGAAGTAAAAGGCCGGGCCGCTGTCCAGAACCAAGCGGACCCGCGCTTCGTTTCGGTCGGGGTCCACCTCGATAGTATGCCGGGTATAGCTGGCGTTCAGGTACCCGGCCTCCACGGCCTGCTCCAGCAGGGCGTCCTTGGTGGCCGAATAGTCGGCGTGGTGCAGACGCTTGCCCTCTTTCAGCCCCGATTGCCGCACGGCGCGCTGCAGGGCCGCCTCCTCGGCGCCCGGCCCCTCAATGCGCAGCTCCAGCTCCGAGATGATGGTCGGCGGGCCGGCGTCCACCCGGTAGCGGGCGACCCAGGCATCCCCTTGGCGGGTCAGAGAGGTGTCGATCTTCGGATTATAGTAACCGAACGGCTGCAGGGCGGTGCGGATCTCCTCCCGCGCGCGCCGCTGGGCGCGCCTGATCCGGTCGACATCCGGGTCCTTCGCCTTGGTTAGCTCGACGGTGGACAGGTAGGCGCGGATATTTTCCCGCAGCTCCTTGTTAACGCCGTCCACTTCCACCATGAGGGCATCGGGGGCCGCCTGGGCGGCGGGAACGGTGAGCGCCAGTACCAGCAGTAGCCCCGCGCAGCACCGCAGCGGGCGGGGGACGCGCCCTATCCGTAACGCCAGGGAGGCTCTGGGCAAGGCAAGCCATTTCCGCCGCCCTATCCGGGGCGGCTGCGGGTATGGATGGAGGCCGGTACTGGCCCTGTTAACCGGGCTCCATCTGGGATTGCAGGTAATTCTGGATGCCCACTTTCTCGATGAGCGCGAGCTGGGTTTCCAGGAAATCCACGTGCGCCTCCTCGTCGTCGAGGATGTGCTGAAGGATCTCCTTGGATCCTTCGTCGTGCTGGTCCCGGCAATAGGTGATGGCCTCCCGCAGGAGCGGAATGGCCTCCCCTTCCAGGCGCAGGTCGGCGCGCAGCTGCTCCTCCACGTCCTCGCCGACCTTCAGCTTGTTGAGGTCCTGGAGATTGGGCAGGCCCTCGAGGAAGAGTACCCGCTCCATGAGCCGCTCGGCATGCCGCATCTCGTCGATGCTCTCGCTGCGGGTCGCCGAGGCCAGGTGCTTCAGCCCCCAGTCCTCGCATATCTTGGCATGCATGAAGTACTGGTTGATGGCCGTGAGCTCGTTGGTGAGCACGCGGTTCAGGTATTCCACCACCTTGGCGTCGCCCTGCATGGCCCCCTCCGCGGTTGCTGCCTACGGTACAGGGTCCACATTAGCAGAAGCAGTGGATGGCGAAGAAAAACATGGGGATAACCGCAACGGCGGCAGGGGGTGCCCGTAGCCCGGCAGGCGCTGCCCGGGCACCCGTAGTAGGCCGGCGATTCTCAGGCGGGGGACGGCAGGAGCTCGGGAGCGGATAGCTGCTCCAGGGCTTCCTGCAAGCATTCGGCGGCGAATTCCGCGCAGGTGCCGCAGCCCGTGGATACGCCCAGCCACTCCTGGAGATGGTCCAGGTCCCGGGCCCCTTCGGCAACGGCCCTGTGGATCTGGCGCTCGGTGACCTCCTTGCAGATGCACACGTACATGAGCAAACCCCGCCGGGTGAAGGTATTTCTGAGTAATGTACCCAAAATGGGAACGATTCGCAATCGTTTCTTTTGCCTTCGACCCGGTGGCCGGCAGCGGGTTCCCCGCCGCCGGCCTTCAATCCACCCTGGCCGGCTCCGGAGCGGGCGCGCGGGGCTCCCGGGCCATGGGGGCGCCGGGCACCGGGTGCGCCGGTCCTGGGCTGCGGAATTCCTCCTGCTGCTGCTTCTGCCAGCTCATCAGATGGACCTCCGCGCGGCTGCCCAGATAGACATAGACGCCCAGCCCCAGCAGCAGGCCCACCACCGTGAGCATCATGGCCACCGCGGGCAGGATGCCGGCCCCCTCGCCGAGCGCCGACTTGAACATGAGCAGCAGCGACTCGATGGAGACGGCGATCAGGATGGCCGCGATGAAGCGCGTGATGGTCCGTCGCGTGGAGCTGTGCCGGAAGATGTCCTTGTGGGTGAGCACCTCCTCTTCGAGGATCGTCTTGGCCAGATCGAAGATGGCCAGGGAGAGGGTGAGGAAGATGATGACCCCGAACGGCTTGAGGTGCGTGGTCTTGGCGTCGGCCGGTGGCCCCTCGCCCGGCAGGAGGGCGGTCAGCTCCAGGAAGGAGAACAGCAGCAGCACGCCGACCACGGTGAGCAGTCCGGCCACGATCAGGGTATAGATGGTCTTGAAGAAGGGCTGGAAACGGCGGCGCCGGCTGTCACCCAGCAGGAAGGCGACGATCTCCGCCATGTCGGCGTCGAGCACCAGATAGCCGCGGACGGCGCCGCTGTGGTCCCGCCACTCCAGCGCCGCCGACAGGCAGAGGTTGTGCCCGGTGCTGGAGAGATAGGGGGCGGTCACCACCACCTCGTCCGAGCCCCGGGCGAGGCGGAAGTAGGGCCGCTGGCTGCGGTCGGAGCCCAACCCGGAATGGGAAAGGGTCTTGCGCTGGTTGACGATGTTCTCGCTGGTCTGTACGCCATCCGCATCCAGCGTGAAGACCATGTCGATGAACGGGTAGTGGTCCACAAGGGCGTTCACCCCGCGCTCCAGCAGCTCCGGGTTGTCCAGGGCCCGCTGCTCGGCGACGCCGGTCAGCAGGGAAGCCAGCAGGTCGGCGATCGCCCCGCGGTGGTCGTGGTAACGCTCCAGGATGTGGATGTAGCTCATGCTGCTCATGACGGGCCTTTCCCGGTTGATGCCTACTGCGTATTTTCCTGCAAGGGGGATGCCGTACCGTGAAGGCGGGGCGAAACGCCCGTGGGTACGGGAATTCGGCGGATAGGGTGTCTCCCGGAGGTACGCTGCATACGGTACAATACGCGACACACGGTTCGCAGTTGCACCAAGATGGTGCAGCGGGCGATTTTCGGACTGCACCAAAATAGGGAACCGATGGCGTTAATCGTTCAGAAATTCGGGGGTAGCTCGCTGGCGGACGTGGCCAAGATCCGGCACGCCGCCGAGCGGGTGCTGGCCGAGCGGGAGCGGGGCAACGACGTCGTGGTGGTGGTATCCGCCATGGGCGGGCAGACCGACCAGCTCGTCGAGATGGCCGAGGCGCTCCACGAGAGCCCGCCGGACCGTGAAATGGACCAGCTCCTGGCCACCGGCGAGCAGATCACCATTAGCCTCATGGCCATGGCCCTGCAGCAGCGGGGATACGGCGCCCGCTCCTTCACTGGCGGCCAGGTGGCGGTGCATACGGACGACGTTCACACCAAGGCCCGCATCCTGGATATCGACCGGGAGAACCTGCGGGTCGTGCTCGACGGGGGCGGCATACCGGTGGTGGCCGGCTTCCAGGGCGTCGCGCCCGACGGCTCCATCACCACCCTGGGCCGGGGCGGCTCCGACACCACCGCCGTGGCGCTGGCGGCCGCCCTCGAGGCGGACGAGTGCCACATCTATACCGACGTGGACGGCGTGTATACCACCGATCCCCGCATCGTGGCCGACGCCCGGCGGCTGGACCAGATCACCTTCGAGGAGATGATCGAGCTGGCCAGCCTGGGCGCCAAGGTGCTGCAGATCCGGGCGGTGGAATTCGCAGGCAAGTACAATGTCCCGGTGCGTGTGCGATCCACCTTTGGCGAGGGGGAAGGCACGCTCATCACCGTGGAGGAGGAGGCCATGGAAAAGGCCCTAGTTTCCGGGATCGCCCACAACGAAGACGAGGCCAAGATCACCATCATCGGCGTCCCGGACCGCCCCGGCATCGCCCATGCGGTGGTCGGCGCCGTCGCCAAGGCCAACGTCAACGTGGACATGATCATTCAGAATCAGGGCGAGCACGGTAAGACGGACTTCACCTTCACCGTGCCTCGCGCCGACTACAAGCAGGTGATGGAGATGCTCGACCCGGTGTGCAAGGACATCGAGGCGGAGGCCCTCACCGGCAGCGACCGCATCGCCAAGATCTCCGTGGTGGGCGTGGGCATGCGCAACCACGCCGGCGTCGCGGACCGCATGTTCGAGGCGCTGTCCAACGAAGGGGTGAACATCCAGATGATCGCCACCTCGGAGATCAAGGTCTCGGTGGTGGTGGACCAGAAGTACACCGAGCTGGCGGTGCGCGCCCTGCACGAGGCCTTCGAGCTGGACAAGCCGGTGGACGAGCGCGATCACATCCATTAGACAGGGGCGTATGGAGGCCGGTACCGGCCCCGGACGCGCCATTGGGATGCAGCGGCCTTGGCGAATCTTACCGATAAAACCTTCGAAGTCTTCGATACCACCCTCCGGGACGGCGGGCAGTCCGAGGCCGTGGGCTTCTCCGTGGAGGACAAGCTCCAGCTGACGGAGGCCCTGGACCACCTGGGGGTGGACTTCATCGAGGGCGGCTGGCCCGGGGCCAATCCCCGCGACGACGCCTTCTTCGAGGCGGCGCGAGGGTTGACGCGCAGGCACGCCCGCCTGCTCGCCTTCGGCTCCACCATGCGCGCCGGCAACGCGCCGGCGGAGGATCCGGTGCTCTCCGGCCTGGTCTCCGCCCGGCCGGACGGCGTGGTGATCTTCGGCAAGGCCTGGGACTTGCATGTGGAGCTGGGGCTCGGCATCGGCCTGGAGGAGAATCTGGACCTGATCCGGGAGTCGGTGGCCTACCTGAAGGCGCAGGTGGGGCTGGTGCTGTTCGATGCCGAGCATTTCTTCGACGGCTACCGCGCCGATCCCGAGTACGCGCTGCGCACCCTGGACGCTGCCGTGGCGGGCGGCGCCGACCGGCTGGTGCTGTGCGACACCAACGGCGGCAGCCTGCCGGCGCAGATCGGCGAGGCGGTGGACGCCGTGCGGACGCGGTTCCCGGACACGGTGGCCGGCATCCACTGCCACAACGACGGCGGCCTGGCGGTGGCCAATAGCCTCGCCGCCGTGGAGCACGGCGTCCGCCACGTGCAGGGTACCCTGAATGGCCTGGGCGAGCGCTGCGGCAACGCCGACCTCACCGCCATCCTGCCCAACCTGATCCTTAAGCTGGGCTACCGAGGGGGGGCGCTGGGCACTGCGGAGCTGGAGCGCCTGACGGCCACCTCGCGGCTGGTGGATGAGCTGGCCAACCGCAGTCCGCAGAACAACCAGCCCTTCGTGGGCCAGTCCGCATTCGCGCACAAGGGCGGCGTGCACGTATCGGCAGTGCGCAAGGACGCGCGCACCTACGAGCACATCGCCCCGGAGGCGGTGGGCAATATCCGCCGCATCCTGGTCTCCGACCAGTCCGGCAAGTCCAACATCGTCCACAAGCTCCAGGAACTGGGGCTCATGGAGCGGCTGGAGGGCAACGACGCCGCCGTCACCCAGGTGGTGGAGCGCGTCAAGGACCTGGAGCACCAGGGCTACCAGTTCGAGGGCGCCGACGCCTCCTTCGAGCTGGTGGTGCGCCGGGTCATCGGCGACCTGCCCGAGTATTTCCGCCTGGTGGGCTTCCGGGTGCTGGACGCCAAGCGCCATGCCGGCGAGGCTCCGGAGAGCGAGGCCACCGTCATGCTGGAAGTGGGCGGCGAACGGGCCCATACCGCCGGCAGCGGCAACGGTCCGGTGAACGCCCTGGACCACGCCCTGCGCAAGGCCCTGGCGGGATTCTATCCCGAGCTGCGGGAGATGGATCTTGTGGACTTCAAGGTCCGGGTGGTCTCCGCCGGCGGCGGTACCGACGCCGCGGTGCGGGTACTGATCGAATCCGGGGACGGCCACGGCAACTGGGGAACCGTGGGCGTCTCCGCCAACGTCATCGAGGCCTCCTACCAGGCGCTGGTGGATGCGGTAACCTACAAGCTCGCGAAGAGCGGCCGTTCCGACCATTTGCAGGCGGGCGATTCCTTCGCGGAACGGGCGGAAGCCGGACTGGACGCGTCCCGCTGAGGACGTTCCGGCTCGAGAATCCCCGCGGCAAGCGGGGATTCTTGCGTCCGGGGACGGCCCGGAGGCGGGCTGCGGGACGGGGTACGGCAAGGCAACGGGCGCGGCCGGCGAGGACCGGTATGGCCGGAAACGGGGAGCGATGCGCGTACGGGTGCTGATCGGTTTGCTATTGGGGGTGGCGGCACCGGCGGCGATGGCCGCCGAGTCCGTGGTGGGGAACGCGTTCTTCCACAACAGCCCCGCCCAGCAGATGGTCCTCGTGGAGAAGGACGCCTACTCGGCCTACCTGGTGGAGGCCGAGAACGACCGCCCCCGGGTGGTGAAGCGGTTCGACCAGGTGCTCATGGGCGCCAACGGCGGCGACAAGCTGGTGGAGGGGGACAAGCGCACGCCGGAGGGTGTCTACTATATCCAGCGCTATATCCCCTCCACGAGCCTGGCGGCCATGTACGGCGCCGGCGCCTTCCCCCTGAACTACCCGAACATCGTGGACCGCATCGAGGACAAGACCGGCTACGGCATCTGGCTCCACGGCGTGGACGAGGACGATGAGGACAAGCGGGCCACCAAGGGCTGCGTGGCTTTCGACAACAGCAACCTGGAGGTCCTCAAAGAAGCGTTGGACATCGGTACCCCGGTGGTGATCACCAAGGACGCCGAGTTCCTCTCCCCCGCCCGCTATCAGGAGCGCCGCGCGGACCTCTTCGCCCGGCTTAAGGGCTTCCTGTCCGCCTGGGAGAACAACGATTTCGCCGCCCTGAAGTCCTATGTCCACCCCGACTTCCGCAACGCGCAAGGGGAGGACGCCGAGGCCTACCTGGCGCAGAAGAAGCGGCTCATGGACCTCTATCCGCAGCGCCAGGTGGACGCCGATCACATCCAGGTCTACAAGGAGAACGGCCACCGGGTGGTCTACGATTTCGACCAGTTCTACTGCGCCGCCAACGTGGCCGCCTACGGGCGAAAGCGCCTGTATTTCAAGCAGGGCGAGTCCGGCCGGCCGCGCCTCATGGCCGCCGAGTACTTCCCCCGCGCCGCCGCCCCGGAGATCCTGCGCCGGGTCAAGGACTTCCTGGCCGGGTGGCGCCGGTCCTGGGAGAACCGGGACCTGGGCTCCTACCTGGACCACTACGCCGCCGATTTCACCCACAACGGCGCCGATCTGGAGCAGTGGCGCACCTACAAGAAGGGCGTGTTCCAGCGCCGCTCCAACATCCAGGTGGGCATGGAGCACCTCTGGGTGCGGCGCATACGTCCCAACCGGTACGTGGTGGGCTTCGATCAGCGCTTCCGCAGCGACGACTACAACGACTACGGGGTGAAAACGCTGGTGCTTTCCGGCTGCCCCGGGGCATTTGAAATTTCCGCGGAATATTGGAGACCACTGCCTTGAAACGGTTCGGGGGATGGCTGCTGGCCCTGGCTGGGGTCCTCGCCTGGGGGGGAGCGAGCGGGGTCCAGGCCGTAGAGCGCCCCTCCACGCAGCACGAGGTGCACTTCGCGGGTACCAATTACGAGCTCAACATCTACCGCATCCACGGACGCCACGACGGCAAGACCCTGCTGATCGTCGGCGGCATCCAGGGGGACGAGCCGGGCGCCTTCATGTCCGCCGATTTCTACTCGGACCTCTCCCTGCAGAAGGGCAACCTGATCGTTGTTCCCCGCGCCAACCTCAAGTCCATCATCCTGGACAAGCGCGGCGCCGACGGCGACATGAACCGGCGCTTCCTGAGCCAGCCCCGGGTCAAGAAGGAGATGGACCGGGTGGTGCGCAAGCTCAAGAAGCTCATGGGGGAGGCGGACCTCTTCCTCCACCTGCACGACGGCTGGGGCTTCCACTATCCCGAATACGTGAGCAAGTGGCGCAATCCCAAGCGCTACGGCCAATCCATCATCACCGACGCCAACCGCTTCCCGTGCGAGAACGGCACCGAGCTGGACCTGAAAGGCTGGGCAAAGGGGGTGCTGAAAGAGGTCAACGCCCGGATCCCCAAGGAAAAGCACCACCTCCACTACTTCAATACCCATACCTGGAAGCCGGATACGCCCTTCCCGTCCATGAAGAAGACGGCCACCTGGTACGCGCTGCGCAAGCACTGCACGCCGGCCTTCGGGGTGGAGGCCTCCAAGCACCTGCCCACCCTGGAGATGAAGGTCCGCCACCACAATTACGTGATCAACGCCTTCATGGAGCGCCTCGACATCGTCCCGGAGAGCCCCCAGGTCTTCCTGCCGGAGCCGCGCCTCCGGTACGCGGTGGTGCAGGTCAACGGTGAGCCGCGCACCCTCCAGGACGGCCAGACCCTATGGGTGGAGAAGGGCGATCGGGTCGGGGTAACGGAGATCCAGGCCAACTACGAGCGCGGCCTTTCCTGCGACGTGGCCGGCTATGCCGGGCTCAACGACCTGGGCAAGGCGGTGAAGGTCCAGGCCGAAACGCGCATCGTCTTCCGCAAGGACAACGAGCCCATGGCGGCCATCCCGGTTCGTCTGAACGGCCGCCACAAGACGGAGCACCGCGTCTTCCTGGTGGAGATCAACGGCGAAGAGCGCGTATTCTTGGACGGAGCCACCGTGGACGTGGGCCCCGATGACAGCCTGCGTCTGGTAAAGACCTTCGGCGACAGCATCAACGACATGCAGCCGAAGCTGAACTTCAAGGGCTGGGTGCCCGAGCAATCGGGGGTCAACGACGGCGACGACCGGGGCTATGAGATCGCCATGGACGGCGCCTTCTGGTCCAAGTACTCCCGGCGGGGACGGGGCCGAGTCTATCCGGTGGTTGCCGTGAACGGCGAGGATGAGGAAATCGGGCGTATCTGGGTCCGGGTCCGGGAGGAAACGGAGCAGCCGACCGAGGCCACGGCCCAGCGGTGATAGAGGCCGGCTCCCCGCGGCGGCGAGGGGGTCGGGGAGCTCATGCGAGATGGCAAGGAATGGGTGTTATGACGGACGAAACCTTGGAGTCAGTGCTCACTGAGAACCGGGTGTTCGAGGTGCCCGCGGAATTCGCCGAGAATGCCCGAATCGCCGGGATGGATCAGTACCGGGAAATGGCGAAGCGGGCCGCTCAGGACTATGAGGGCTTCTGGGCCGAGCAGGCCAATCAGGAGATCACCTGGGCGACCCCCTTCACCCGGGTGCTGGATGAAAGCACGCCGCCCTTCTACAAGTGGTTCGGCGACGGCAAGCTGAACGTCAGCTATAACTGCCTGGACCGCCACGTGGAGGCCGGCCGGGGCGACAAGACCGCCATCCTCTGGGAGGGCGAGCCCGGCGACACCCGTTCCCTGACCTACAAGGCGCTCCTCGACGAGGTGAGCAAGCTGGGCAATGCCCTCAAGTCCCATGGCGTGGGCAAGGGCGATCGGGTGATCATCTACATGCCCATGGTGCCCGAGGCGGTGGTGGCCATGCAGGCCTGCGCCCGCATCGGCGCCACCCACTCGGTGGTCTTCGGCGGCTTCTCGGCGGAGGCCCTCAAGGACCGCATCGAGGACGCCGGCGCCAAGGCGGTGATCACCGCCGACGGTGGCATCCGCGGCGGCAAGACCGTGGCCCTGAAGAAGAACGTGGACCGCGCCCTGAACGAGGGCTGCGACACGGTGGACCACGTGGTGGTGCTCCGGCGCGCCGAGAACGAGATCGACTGGACCGAGGGCCGGGACGTCGGCTTCCGCGAGATCATGGAGCGCGAATCGGCGGACTGTCCGCCCGAGCCGGTGGACTCCGAGCACCCGCTGTTCATCCTCTACACCTCCGGCTCCACCGGCAAGCCCAAGGGGGTGGTCCATTCCAGCGCCGGCTACCTGCTGGGCGCCATCGTTTCCATGAAGTGGGTGTTCGACATCCGCGAGGACGACGTCTACTGGTGCACCGCCGACGTGGGCTGGGTCACCGGCCACACCTATATCGCTTACGGTCCCATGGCGGTGGGGGCCACCCAGGTCATGTACGAGGGCGCGCCCACCATCCCCGATCCGGGCCGGCTGTGGGCCATCGCCGAGCGCACTGGCACCACCGTCTTCTACACCGCCCCCACGGCCATCCGCGCGCTCATGAAGCAGGGCGATGAGTGGCCCGCCAAGCACGATCTGTCCAAGCTGCGGCTGCTCGGCACGGTGGGCGAGCCCATCAACCCCGCCGCGTGGATGTGGTACTACGAGAAGATCGGCGGCGGTCGCTGCCCCATCGTGGACACCTGGTGGCAGACCGAGACCGGCGCCCACATGATCGCCCCGCTGCCCGGGGCCACGCCGCTCAAGCCCGGCTCCTGCACCAGGCCGCTGCCGGGCATCATGGCCGACGTGGTGGACGAGGAGGGCAATTCCGTGGAGCCCGGCTCCCACCACGGCGGTCTGCTGGTGGTGCGCAGGCCCTGGCCCTTCATGCTGCGGACCATCTGGGGCGACGACCAGCGCTACGTGGACACCTATTACAGCCACTTCACCGACCAGTACCTCTACCTGGCCGGCGACTCGGCCACCCAGGACGAGGACGGCTATTTCTGGATCCTTGGCCGCATCGACGACGTCATCAACGTCTCCGGCCACCGCATGGGCACCATGGAGGTGGAATCGGCCCTGGTCTCCCACGACAAGGTGGCCGAGGCGGCCGTGGTCGGCCGTCCCGACGACGTGAAGGGCAATTCCATCTTCGCCTTCGTGATCCTGCAGGGGAAGCGGGAGGACCAGGACCTGGACCAGCTGCGCCAGGATCTGCGGGCCCACGTCACCGACGAGATCGGCGCCATCGCCCGCCCCGACGAGATCCGTTTCGCGGACTCCCTGCCCAAGACGCGCTCCGGCAAGATCATGCGCCGCCTGCTGCGCACCATCGCCGCCGGCGACGAGGTGACCCAGGATATCTCCACGCTGGAGGACGAGAACGTGGTGCGCCAGCTCCAGGGAAAGGCCTGAGGAGATCCGGCCGGTCACGCTGCGGAAAAGGCCCCGGCGCATGCCGGGGCCTTTTTGTGGCTGGACGGTTTGTGACCGGGAGGCCGGGAGCCTACTTGCCGTTGATGTAGGTCTCATCGTCGAAGGTGACCACCCACTCCGGACGGTACACCACCAGTATCGACAGCACCCCGCCGGTGAGGAAGGCTTCCGGGAACATGAGCAGGGGGAAGTAGCGCAGGTATTCCCGCACCAGGGCGTCCATACCGTAGGTGCCGGACAAGGTGAGCACCGCGCCCGAGGCCGCGGCCAGGGCGCCCATGGTCAGCGCCCCGCCCAGAAAGGCGCTGAGGAAGATATAGATGAAGGGGTGGTTGGGCAGCTTGCGGTATACGAACTGGTGCACCGCCGCCGCCACCAGCACCGGTACGCCGGCCAGCAGGAGGGCGTTCAGGGAGAAAGTCTGCCACCCGGAAAGCCCCATTAGGGTGGTGAGCAGGAGCACCGTGATGAGGCCCAGCAGCGCCAGCGGCCAGCCGAAGGCCAGGGTCAGGATGGTGGCGCCGAGCAGGTGAAGATTGAGGCCGGGGTTCTGCGGGATTCCCGCCCGGACGGTCCAGAGAAGGACCACCCCCGCCAGGAAACCGGCGAACACCAGGGCCAGATCGGGCCGGGCCCGCAAGTTGCGCCACGGCGCCAGACGGATGAGCCCCACGAGCAGGAGGGCGAAGACGAGGTGGCTCACCAGGAGCCAGGAGGTCGGCAGGAGTCCGTCGGGCAGGTTCATGGTGGCGGCCACCTCCAATCGAAACGGAAGCCAAGCCTCCGATTGTAACCCGCCACGGATTGTGGAGGGTAATCGGCAAGAATGCCGGCCTTCCGGGGGCATTTGGGGCCCGTGCCGGGAGCTTGTTAGCCTTGTCCGTTTCGGGGGCGCCCATGCCTGAAGATACCGGGAAGCAGCGACTGTTCTTCGCCCTGTGGCCCCCGCCCGGGCTGCAGCGCGCGCTGGCGGAGCGGGCGCGGGAGGCGCTGGACGGGCGGCGGGCGCGGCGGGTGCCCGCGGAGAACCTGCACGTCACGCTCGCCTTCCTGGGCGAGGTGGACGCCCGGACCCGTGAGTGCGCCGAGGAGGCGGCCGGGTCCCTGGAGCTGCCGTCCTTCACCCTTGCCATCGACCGGCTGGGGCTCTGGGCCCGCCGGGGGCTGCTGTGGGCGGGACCCTCCCGGGCCCCGGAGGCCCTGCCCGCGCTGGCGGCGGAGCTGGGCCGTTCCCTGGAGCCCTGCGGCCTGGAGCGGGATCGCCGCCCCTTCCGGGCCCACCTCACCCTGGCGCGCAAGGCCGCCGGGCAACCGCCCCGGCAGGCCATGGATCCCCTGGAATGGCGGGTGGACCGCTTCGTGCTGGTGGCCTCCCAGCTCGGTCCCGGGGGATCGGCCTACACCCTCCTCCGGGAATGGCCGCTTCACGGCTAGGACGCCGGAGGAGGCCGGCCCGGGGGGGCGCCGCGACGCCGAACCAGTCATCGAGGAGCGCAGATGGCCGACGCAAAGCAGCTTGAACAGACCCTGGAGCGCATCGACGGACGCGGCTACAAGGCCTACAAGGATATCGCCGGGCGTTACGCCTTCGAGCGCTTCACTCTTCTGATCGACCACGTCCAGGCGGACCCCTTCGCGGCCCCTTCCCGGCTGCGCGCCGTGATTCCCTGGGCGGTGACCGACCTCCCGGAGGAGGTGCACGCCTCCCCGCCGCGCACCCGCGCTGCCCGGGACTTCCTGGCCCGGGCCTTCCGCCGGGCCGCCCGGGAGGAGGATGACGTGAACATCGATGCCGGGCGGCAGACCATCCTCGACCGCACCGCCTGCGTGTTCACGGAGGCGGGCGTGGAGCTGCGCTTCACCGCCGGTCTCCCCGCCGCGGGGCGCAAGATCCTCGGCCGCAAGGCGCGGGAGCTGCTCTGCGACCGCCTCCCGGAGATCATCCGCTCCGCCGCCGAGGCGGAGCGCCTGGATACCGGGGCCCTGCTCGATCATTGCGCGGCGGCGGAGGACCAGGCGGCCCTGCGCGACGCCCTGGAGGAGCGGGGGCTGGTGGCCTTCGTGGGCGAGGGCGCCGTGCTGCCGCGCCGCTCCGGGGTGGACGACCGGCCGCTCGCCGACGCCGTTCCCTGGCAGACGCCGGACGCCCTGCGCGTGACCCTGGCCACGCCCAACGCCGGAGCGGTCAGCGGCATGGGCATCCCCCGGGGCATCACCCTGATCGTGGGCGGCGGCTTCCACGGCAAGTCCACGCTCCTCAACGCCCTGGAGACGGGCGTCTACGACCATGTGCCCGGGGACGGTCGCGAGCGGATCGTGGCGGACCCCACGGCCGTGAAGGTGCGCGCCGAGGACGGCCGCGCCGTTTCCGGCGTGGACCTGTCGCCCTTCATCAACCATCTGCCCTACGGCAAGTCCACCACCGCCTTCTCCACGGACCTGGCCTCGGGCTCCACCTCCCAGGCCGCCGCCCTGCAGGAAGCCCTGGAGGCGGGCTGCCAGTCGCTGCTGGTGGACGAGGACACCTCGGCCACCAACTTCATGATCCGCGACGAGCGCATGCAGGCCCTGGTGGTCAAGGAGAACGAGCCCATCACGCCCTTCGTGGACCGCATCCGCCAGCTCCGCGACCGGCTGGGCGTCTCCACCATCCTGGTCATGGGGGGCTCCGGGGACTACTTCGACTGCGCCGACACAGTGGTCCAGATGCAGGAGTACATCCCGCTGGACGTCACCGAAAAGGCGCGCGAGATCGCCGCCACCCACGTCACCGGCCGGCGCGAGGAGCACGAGAGCGACCTGGAGCGGCCCCGCGTCCGCGGCCTGCAGACCGGATCGGTCGATCCCACCGTCAAGAAGGGCAAGCGCAAGGTGCAGGGCAAGGGCCGCGACCACCTGGTCTTCGGCCGCGAGGACGTGGACCTGCGCGCCGTGGAGCAGGTGGCGGATGCCTCCCAGGTGCGGGCCATCGGCCAGCTCCTGGCCAAGCTCGGTGACGAGGGCGGGACCGTCGAGGACCCGCCCTCCTGGCTGCGGGAGCGTCTGGCGGGCTCCGAATGGCACCGTCTGTTCGACAAGCCCGACGGCGACCTGGCCCTGCCCCGGGTGTTCGAGGCCATGGCCGCCCTCAACCGCCTGCGGGGGGTGCGCCTGAAGTAGCGGGGCCGTCGGCGCGCGGAACGTTCGTCCGGCTGCCTGGCCGGAGAAGGGTCCGGTTACGCGGCGTTCCCGGTGTCGGGAAAGTTTACGGTTTCCGGCGTGGGCGACGAAGGAGGAAGAAAACGCGCCGCAGTTTCAGTGATGTACGGGAGGGGTGGCCGTCCTGGTACGCGGTTTGCTCTGGGGAAGGGTAAGCCGCCCGTAGCCCGGGAGTCCGGAGGCTCCCGGGAACGAGGCGTGCCCCCCATCCGCGTGCCCACAGGACTTGCATCCGGTGTGGCCCGCTTTCCCGTTAGCCCGGAAAGAGCCGATAGCGGCCCCGGCCTGGAGGCCGGCGGCTCACTCCAGCGTCGAGCCGGTATGGGGCGCGGCGTCCAGCGTCATGTGGTGCAGGGGCTTGTTCAGGGGCTCCGGCTGCAGGGTGGCGTGCTCGATGTTGAACTCCCGGCGGAGCACGTTGTGCAGGCGGTCCAGCAGGACCTCCCAGTCCTTGAGGTCCTGCACTACCACGTGAGCGGAGAGGGCGGTCATTCCGGAGTCCGGTACCCAGATGTGGAGGTCGTGCACGGAATGCACGCCTTCCACGGCGGCCAGGGTCCGTCCCACTTCCGGCAGGTCCAGATGGGGCGGCACCCCCTCCATGAGCACGTGCAGCCCCTCCCGAAGCAGATTGAAGCTGGCGAAGAGGATCAGGGCGCAGATCAGCAGGGAAAGGATGGGGTCGATGGGCATCCAGCCGGTGAGCAGGATCACCGCGCCGGAAGTGAGGGCCGCCACGGAGCCCAGCAGGTCGCCCATGATGTGGAGCATGGCGCCGCGCACGTTCAGACCCTCGCCGCCGTGCAGGAGCCAGGCCGCGCCCAGGTTCACCAGCAGCCCCAGCCCCGCCACCACCAGGACCATGCCGCCGGCCACCTCCTGCGGATGGGCGAACCGCTCCAGGGCCGCCACGGCGATGCCGCCCACCACGGCGAGCATGAAGACGCCGTTCACCAGGGCCGTGAGCACCTCCACCCGGCCCAGGCCAAAGGAGTGCCGGGTGGTGGGCGGCTTCCGGGCCACCCGGGCCGCCAGCGCGGCCAAGCCCAGGGACACGGAATCGGTGAGCATATGGCCGGCGTCGCCGAGCAGGGCCAGGGACCCCGAAAGCCAGCCGCCCACCGCCTCCACGGCCGCGAAGCCCAGCGTCAGCGCGAGGGCCCAGAGCAGGCGGCGGTCGTTGCCCGCTCCGTGATCGTGGTCATGGCCGTGGCTGTGCTGGGCGCCCAACAGCGGCCCTCCCTCGGTCGCGGTCAGCCGATATCATCCAGTGGCCGGGGGCGGAACATCACCCCCAGGTCCTCCTCCGCCAGCCGGCGGCATGCCTCGATGTCCACGCCCTCCAGGCCGTCGATGGCCGTGGCGGATACCTCCTCCACGTGGTCACGCGCGTTGCGGATGAAGTCCATCAGGTATTGGAAGGCATCGGGCCACGGCGGCGCGCAGAGCCGGTTGTAGGTCTCGGCATCCTGGGCGTTCAGGGAGACCGAGATGCGGTCGATCCGTCCCGCGAACTGCGGCGTCACGTCGCGGCGGAAGACCCGGTTGGCGAGGCCGTCCGTGTTCAGCCGCACCGGCATGTTCTTCCGCTTGAGGAATTCCGCGAGCTCCAGGAGGGTCGGAAGGCGCAGCGTGGGCTCGCCGAAGCCGCAGAACACCACCTCCGCATAGCCTTCCAGGTCGGTGAGCGCCTTGCGGATCTCCGTGGCCGAGGGCTGGCGTCCCAGGGAGAGGTCCACATCCCCCACCATGGGACCGGTGTCATTGTTCTTGAGGCAGAATTGGCATTTCAGGCTGCAGCCGCTGGTGAGGTTGATGTAAAGCCGGTCGCCGAGGGCATAGACCAGCCGGCCCGGAGGGTCCTTTTGCTTGCTCAACTGGGGGATCTCCCGGGGGATTGCTTCCGGAAATACCGCACTGAAATTCTCGACCACCGTATTCTTGACCCGTGTCTTGACGGCCGTCAATTCCCTCTAGGGCGTAGGGGCGTAGATTGCCCATGTTGGGCTAGGCCCGCCAGTCCGGCCGCGGCCCGGCCGTCCCGGACCCAGGGTGCCCGAACAGGAGGGAAAACCCCATGGAATGCGGCACCGAAACCATCACCGCCTTCTTCCAGGACGACCACCGGCGGCTGGACGGGCTGTTCGAGGCGTATCAGGACGCCCGCGCGCTGGGGATCCCGGAGCCCCTGGACCGCTTCGACGCCTTCGCGGAGGGTCTGCGCCGCCATATCGGCTGGGAGGAGGAGCGCCTGTTCCCGGTTTTCGAGGCGCATATGGGCATGCAGATGGCCGGCCCCACGGCGGTCATGCGCCGCGAGCATCGCGAGATCGAGGCGGTGCTGGACGAGATCCGGCGGGCGCTGGCCGACGGTTGGGTGGGCAATCTGGCGGAGCCGGAGGAACGGCTCCGCGAGCTGCTCTCCAGCCACAACGGCAAGGAGGAGCAGGTCCTGTACCCCGCCATCGACAACCTGCTCGACCCCTCGGAATGCGCCGGGCTGCTGGCCGCCATCCGGACGGAGGCCTAGCCGCCGGAGCCGGGGCGGCCAGGCGGGAGCCCGTGCCCGCTCACCCGCCCTGGTTCTGGGCCTCCTGCTCGGCCAGCATCACCTCCTTGATGGAGGTCTCCTTGAAGCCTTCGGGGGGCTCGAAGGTGGAAGCCGGGATGTCGCGACGGACGATATCCTGTACCTGCTCGGTTTGCGAGACCCCGTCCGTGTGCTCCACCGACTTCAGCTCCACGCCCTTCTCCATGAGCTCCTGGTAGGCCTTCTGCTCCTCCAGAGAGCCCCCGGCAATGCCCATGGTGGAGGAAATGCAGCGGCTGATCCGGGAAGTCATGTCCATGAGCTTCTGGTAGTCCCCGAATTCCCGCATCAGGGCCTCCTCGTCGCTGAGCCAGACCTCCTCGGTGAGCTGCTGGTCCACGTACACCGCGTAGTGCTGGGTGCCGAAGCCGGCCACCTGGCCGCCGCCACCCCGGGGCTCCACGCGGACCTCGGGGTTCCGCTTGGTCTTCTCGCGGAGTCCGCGCTTGAACTCCTCCACCATGCGGCGCTCCTCCTCGGTCATCCGCTTTTCCATATCCTCCTGAAGCCCCTTAAGGGCCTGGCAGTACTCCTCGGGTGTGCCGCTGGCATAGACCTCCTCGGCGGGATAGACGAGCGTGACCCGGCCCTCGTTGACGTCGAATATATGGGTGGGATCGTTGGGTCCCTGTCCCATGCTCTTAAGCTGCCCCTCGGAAATGAGGGTGGTCATGCCTTCCTCGCCGATGATTTCCATCCCGGCCTGGGCGGGCCAAGCGGCCAGGGCCAGGACGCCGGCGAGCGCGGTTCGGAGCCAGTGTTGGGCGACCATGAAATTCCCCCCTCGCTATGGTTGGTCTACGCTTCGGAAGAACAAGCCCGAATTTCGATTGTTAGCCCACAGGTGGCGCCCTGCACAGCCCCCACGGGCGGTTGTGGCCCCCTAGAGCGCCTAGGGGCTTCCCCTCGCGGCGAAGAGGGCGCTACCCTTTCGGTTCCCGGCTCCGGGAGCAAACGGCTCGGCATAGGAGGGCACATGGCCTGGCGCATCGGCGTGGACATCGGCGGGACCTTCACGGACGTGGTGGCCGTGGAGCCGGGCAGCCACGGGCGCGTGGACCGCAAGGTCCTGACCACCCCAGCGGACCCCATCCAGGGCGTGGTGGCGGGCATCCGCGGACTGGCGGCGGAGGGCGTGGACTTCGGCGCCGCGGAGGCGGTGGTCCATGCCACCACCCTCATCACCAACGCCCTCATCGAGCGCAAGGGGGTGCCCACCGCGCTCATTACCAACGCCGGCTTCGCCGACCTGCCCGACATCGGCGACGAGGGCCGCTACGACCTCTACGACCTGGCCCTGCGCAAGCCGGAGCCGCTGGTGCCGCGCGACCACCGGTTCGAGGTGCCGGGACGGCTGGCCGCGGACGGCACGGAGCTGGCCCCGGTGGACCCGGAGGCGGTGAAACAGCTCGACCTCTCCGGCGTGGAGGCGGTGGCGGTCTGCCTGCTGCACGCCTACGCCGGCGGCGGCCACGAGCAGGCCGTGCGCGACGCGCTTCCCGAGGGCGTGGACGTTTCGCTCTCCTCGGAGGTGGCCCCGGAGATCCGCGAATACCCGCGCATGACCACGGCCATGGCCAACGCCTACGTGCTGCCCATCGCCCGTCGCTACCTGGAGCGCATGCGCGACGCCCTGGCCGCCGAGGGGCTGGCAGCGCCGCTCTATATCGCCCTGTCCCACGAGGGCATCACCACCCCCGAGGATGCCGCCCACTTCCCCATCCGCATCCTGGAATCCGGCCCCGCCGCCGGCGCCACCGAGGCGGCGCGCTCCATGCCCGGCGAGGAGCGCATCCTGTCCTTCGACATCGGCGGCACCACCGCCAAGGCCTGCTACATCATGGGCGGCCGGCCGCTCATCGAGCCGCGGTTCGAGGCGGCGCGGGTCCACCGCCACCGGGCGGGCTCCGGGCTGCCCATGCTGGTGCCGGTGGTGGACCTCATCGAGATCGGCGCCGGGGGCGGCTCCATCGCCCGCCGCGACCCGCTGGGCCTGATCCAGGCCGGCCCGGACTCCGCCGGGGCGGATCCCGGACCGGTGTGCTATGGGCGCGGCGGCACCGAGCCCACGGTCACCGATGCCGACCTGCTGCTCGGCTACCTGGACCCCGAGGCCTTCGCGGCGGGTGCCATGCGCCTGGACGTGGACGCGGCGCGGGCCGCCCTGGGGAGCCTCGCCGACGATCCGGTGGAGGCGGCCTGGGCGGTGCGCCAGGCCGTCGACGAGGACATGGTGGAGGCCACCCGCATCCACGCGGTGGAGAAAGGGCTCGACCCCGCCGAGTTCGCCATGGTGGCCTTCGGTGGCGCCGGCCCGGTGCACGCCGCCTCGGTGGCGGCGCGGCTGGGCGTGCGGACGGTGCTGCTGCCCGTGGGGGCGGGCGTGGCCTCGGCGCACGGCTGCCTGGCGCAGGCGCCCGCCTTCGAGCGCACCCGCTCTTGGCCGGGCGGGCTCGCGGAGCTGGATCTCGGGGAAGTGGACCGGCTGCTCCAGGCGCTGGAGGACGATTGCCTGGACCGCCTGAGCCATGCCGGCGCCGCGGAGGTGGCGGTGGAGCGCTGGGCCACCCTGCGCTACGCGGGGCAGGGCACCGAGGTCCCGGTGGCCCTGGCGGAGGGCAAGCTGGACCGCGACGACCTGCGGGCGCGGTTCGAGGCCGCCTACGCCGAGCTGTTCGGCCGCACCGCCCCCGGCAATCCCGTGGAGGCGGTCTCCTGGCGGGTACGCGTCACGGGCCCCGCCCCGGAGATCGGCTGGCCGCAGGTCCAGCCGGGCAGCGGCGAGCCCTACGCCGAGGCGCCCGCCGTATTCGACGGCGATTGGGTGGACACCCCGCGCTACCGGCGCGCCGACCTGCCGCCCCACCTGAACGGCCCGGCCCTCATCGTGGACGCCGCCTCGACCCTGGTGGTGCCGCCCGGGGCCCGGGTGGACCTGCTCGGCGACGGCAGCTTGCGCTTGATGCTGTCCTGAGTGCGGCTTAGCCGGTGGCGATCGCCGAATCCGCCCGCTCCACCCGGTTGCGCCCGGTTCCCTTGGCCATGTACAGGGCCCGGTCGGCTCGCTCCTCCAGCTGCGTAACCGATTCCCCGGGCTGGATGCTCGCCACGCCCAAACTGATGGTAACTGTCCCCACCGCCTCGAAGGGTGTTCCCGCCACCACAGCCCGCAAGCGCTCCGCCAGCCTCGCAGTGGCTTCGATGTCGGAGCTGGTGGCCAGCACCAGGAACTCCTCACCGCCCCAGCGCCCCAGCGCGTCCGTGTCCCGCAGGTTTTCCTCGATCCGCCGGGTTAGCTCGCACAGGGCCTGATCGCCCGCATGGTGGCCCTGCCGGTCGTTGATGGCCTTGAAGTGATCGATATCGAACATGATCACCGAGAACGGTATCCCATAGCGCTCATGGGCCGCCTGGGCCTGCCCCAGCAGCTCGTAGAGCTTGGTGCGGTTGTAGATGCCGGTGAGCCGGTCGTGGGTAGCCAGGCGCTCCAGCTCCGCTTCCAGGCGTTTCTGCTCGCTGATGTCATGGAAAACGGCCACGAAGCGCTCCACCTCGCCAGCCTCGTTGCGTACCGCGGAGATGGATTCCCATTCCGGGAAGATCCGGCCGCTCTTGTGCCGGTTCCAGATCTCGCCCTCCCAATGGCCCTCCTCCAGGATCTGATCCCACAAGGCCCGGTAGAACTTTGCGTCGTGATATCCCGAAGCCAGCATGTTCGGGTTGCAGCCAATGACTTCCTCCGCCTCGTAGCCCGTTATGGCGGTGAAGGCGGAGTTTACCTCCTCGATGGTGCCTGCGGCGTCGGTGATGAGCACGGCCTGGCCGCTCTCGAAGGCGGCGGCCAGAAGGCGCAGGCGCATTTGGGTTCGGTGGCGCTCCACGGCGTAATGGAGCACCCGTTCTAGCATGGCGGGTGCGAGGTCCGCCTTGGGGATGAAATCCTGGACCCCAAGCTGGATGGCCTGCCTGCCCAGGGTCTGGTCTTCCTGACCGGTCAGGATCACCACGGGACAGCAGCTGGACCCGCGGAAGCGGCGTGCCGTGTCCAGCCCCTGGGAGTCGGGCAGGCCCAGGTCGAGCAGAACCACATCGAAGCTGCGGGCTTCGGCAAGAGCCAGCGCCGCTTCCAGGCGGTCGGCATGAGTCAACGTGAAGCCGGGATCAGCCGCCTCCTCCAGCAGCTCGGCCACCAGTCCGGCGTCCGCGGGGTTGTCCTCCACCAGAAGCAAGCGGTACGAACCCTCGGCCATCAATGCCTCCCGCGGGGCGGCAACTGGGCGGCGGTGAGCCAGAACTCGCCCAGGTAGCGGATGAGGTCCAGGAAATCGTCGAAGTCGGTGGGCTTGGTGAGGTAGGCGTTGGCGCGGCGGTTGTAGGACTCGACGATATCGGCCTCCGCATCGGAGGTGGTCAGGATCAGCACCGGCAGATGGCGCAGCTCGGCGTCCGATTTGACCTCGGCCAGCACCTCGCGGCCGTCCTTGCGCGGCATGTTGAGGTCCAGCAGCATCAACCCCGGCCAGGGCGCATCGGCGTAATCCGCCTCCCGCCGCAGGAAGCGCAGGGCCTCCACCCCGTCACGCACGGGGTGCAGCTCCACCGGTAGGTCGTGGATCTCGAAGGCCTCATGGATAAGGTCGACATCTTCGGCGGAATCCTCCGCCAGAAGGATGGGAACGGCACTCATGGGGTCGCTCCTCGGGTATCGTTTTCGGGTGTTTTCGGGTGGGGCAGGCTGAAGCGGATGGTGGTGCCGCGCTCCGGGCCGTCGGACTCGGCGCGGATCCACCCACCGTGATTTTCCACGATGCGCTTGGCGAGGGTCAGGCCGATCCCGGTGCCTGCGGGGCCCTGCCGGGGATCGAGGCGCTCGAAGAGCCGGAAGATACGTTCCGCATACTCCGGATCCAGGCCGCGGCCGTTGTCGGTGATTGCCACCTCCCAGGCGCCGGGGTGGGCCCTGGCGGTGATATGGACCGCCGGCTCCGCCTCTACGCGTCGGAAGCGGGCCGCGTTGGCCAGTAGCTGCCGAAAGACCTCCGTGAGCAGGGCAGGATCGGCCCGGACCTGGGGCAGGGGCTCGGGGTCCGTGGTCAGGTGGGCATCGTCGAGCTCCGTCCCCAGCTTCGCGCGGGCCTCGGCCACCACGGAATCCAGTTCCGTTGCAACGGTTTGCGGCTCCCGGTTGAGGTAGGCCAGGTACCGCTGCAGGTCGGTGACCAGCTCCGACATCCAGCCCAACTGCTCCTCCAGGTGCTGCCACTCCGGGGCATCATCTTCGGGGTGGCGGCGCAGGCGCTGGGTGTAGATGACCGCGCGGCGTACCGGCTCCTGCAAGTGGTGGGCGGAAATCTCCGCCAGCCGCCGGAGCTCTGCGTTGCTGCGCTCCAGGGCCGCAGCGCGCTCCCGTACCCTCGATTCCAGCTCGGAACGTGCCTTCTCGCTCTCCCGCAGGCTGTCTCGAAGTGCCACCGCCATGTCCTTCACCGAGGCGATGAGGGTGTCAAAATCGGCGATTTGGCTGCGCGGGAAAGCGGGCAGGGGACCGTCCGTGCCGGTTCGCTCGGGCAGGCGGGCGCTCAGGCGGTTGAGGCGGTCCAGCGGCCCGGTGAGCCACCGGCTCAGAAGGGCCGCGCCCGCGGCGGCCAGCAGTGCCAGTCCTGCAAGCAGGCCCAGCTGGCGGCGGTAGTCCGTCCGCATCCGCTCCACCAGGCCCGCAGCGGGCGCGGTGACCCGCACCCGCCCACCATCGGGTAACGGGCGGGTGTAGGAGTACACGGCCCGCTTCCAGCGCACCATGGCCGGCAGGGCATCCGCCGACGGCAGGTGGATGCGCAGGCCGGACACTTGCGCGGCCCTGGCATGGCCCGGTTCCGCGCGGGTGGGGACGGTATCCGACGAGTCCGCCGCTGCAATGGCCACGCGCAGCCCGTCGTCCAGGTGTGCCGATGGACTCCCGGACCTCGGTTTCTCTTCTCCCCGAAGGGTGCTCAAGGATGCAGCCAGCGCCATGCGCTCGGCCAGCGCCCACTCCAGCCCCTGGCGGAAGCTCCGGGCTTCGGTGACTACGAGGAGGGTGCCGGGAATGAGGGCCAAGGCCATGAAGAGGGCGAACAGAAGATTGCGAAAGCGGATTTGTCTAGGGGCGCCGGGGTGCTCGAAAGGGACGGCGGCCTGCAGGGCGAGCAGGACGAAGCTGGCGAGAAGGGCGTTAATGAGGCCGTTTACGGGTTGCTTGAGGGCGATCAGCCCCGCGGTGCTCAGGTCCATCCCCAGAGGGCCGGTATAGAGGGCCAGCACCAGAGGGGCACCCGCCACCAGCCAGAAGGTGGCATCAGCCAGCACCAGGAACCAGCCGCGGTGGAGGAGGAAGGCTACTACCGCCACCTCCAGCACGAGGATGACCAGGGCGTAGGGGTGCCCCCATAGCACCAGTGTGTACAGGCCGCCGGCCACGGCGGCCGCAATCCCGGCGACCGGTCCCAGCCAGGCCAGGGCCACCAGGGCGGCCACCGAGCCGAAGATCAGGTCCACGCCGAAGAACAGGGGGAGGTGGAGGAAGTTGCCCAGCACCGCCAAGCCAGCCAAGCCGGCGGCCCCAGCCAGCCGGCTCCATCGTGGACGGGGTGAGCCCGGAGGGGTGGGGAAGGTCACCGTTCCGCGTCTTCGGCGACGGGAAGGGTGAAACGGAAGGTGCTTCCTTGCCCTTCCCCCGCCGATTCCACCCAGATGGTGCCGCCGTGGCGCTCGACGATGCGCTTGGCCAGGGCCAGGCCGGCGCCGGTGCCCTCGTACTCGTCCCGGGTATGCAGGCGCTGGAAGACCTGGAAGACCCGCCCGGCCTGGCTGGGATCGATGCCGATACCATTGTCGGCTACGGAGAGCTCCCAGGCGCCGTCACGCTTCTTCAGGCGCACGGCGATGCTTGACGGCACCCCGGGACGCCGGTACTTGAAGGCGTTGCTCAGAAGGTTCTGGAATAGCCGGACCAGTTGGCCTTGGTCACCGGAGACAGTGGGCAGCTCGTCCGCTTCCATGGTGGCCCCGGCCTCCTCCCGGGCCTGCTGCAGATTCGCCAGTGCTTCCTCCAGCACCTCGTCCAGGTCCACCGGCTCCATATCCTCGCCGAGGCGCTTGACCCGGGAGTATTCCAGCAGGTCCTGGATCATGCGGCTCATGCGCCCGGCGGCCTCGGTGGTAGTGGCGATATAGTGCCCGGCCTTATCGTCCAGCCGGTCACCGTAGCGGCGCTGGAGCAGCCCCAGGTAGCTGTTAATAATGCGCAGCGGCTCCTGGAGGTCGTGGGACACGGCATAGGCGAACTGCTCCAGCTCGCTGTTGGAGTGCTCCAGGGCCTGGTTGGTGGCCCGCAGCTCGCTCTCCAGCCGCACCCGGTCGCTGATGTCCAGCCCCAGACCCGTGAGGAAGGGGGCGCCGCCGAGCTCCACCCGGTGGCCGGATAAGAAGTAGGGGGTATAGCTGCCGTCGATGGTGCGCAGCCCCGCCTCGATGGTCACCTCGCCCTCGCTGAACACCCGGCCGATGGCCTCTGCGATCCGGTCCTGGTCTTCGTCGCCGAACAGCTCGGTGAAATGGGCGGCGCCCAGCTGCTCGCTGTCCAGGCCGGTGACCAGCTCCATGTCGCGGCTCCAGCGGGTGAAATTGCCCCGCTTGTCGAGGAGGTAGAAGACGCCGGGCAGCCCTTCCAGGATGGCCTGGACCAGGTCCCGCTCCTCCCGCAGTGCTTCCTCCAGGCGCACCCGGTCCCCGATGTCGCGCATGATGGTGGACAGGCGCTCCACCTCGCCGTCCGCCGACCGATGGGCGATAATGACCTGGGACATGGGGATCTCATGCCCCTCCACGTCGAGGAGGGCGGACTCGCCTTCCCAGTAGCCTTCCGCCATGGCGGTGGGGATGCCTTCCTCGCTGATACGCCGGGCAGCCCAGTCGGGGTGGCCCCAGCGGCCGGCAATCTCGCCTGCCTGGACGTCCGCCGGCACGTCGTCGCCCCAATACCCGGAGGAGGGCGGAAGGCCCAGGATCTGCCGCCCGCCCTGGTTGATGTAGAGGATGGTACCGTCGGGCCGTGCGAAGGAGACGAAGTCCGGCGTGGCCTCCAGCACCTCCACTAGCTGGTTGCGGGTAGCCTCGGCCCGGAGGCGCTCGCTGATGTCCTGGAAGGAGACCACCGCCCCTTCCACGTTGCCGGCGGCATCCCGCATGGGGGCCGCGAACACCTCCACCGGGAAGGCGGAGCCGTCGGCGCACCAGAACCAATCCTCCCAAGCGCCCAGAGGCTCGCCGGTGGTCAGGACCTGGAGAATGGGGCAGGCATCGGCTGGGTAGGGCGACCCGTCGGGGAAGCTGTGGTGGGTCAGGGCGTGGCTGTCCTTCCCCAGAACCGCCGCCTCGTCTTGGAAGCCGAACAGCCCCACGGCGGCGGCGTTGAGGAACGTGAATCGTCCCTGGACATCAATGCCGAATACTCCCGCGGTCAGGCTGTCCAGGAGCTGGCGATTGAAGTGCTCCGCCTCCTTGATGGGGGACAGGTCGCGCATGATGGTGGAGTAGCGCACTACCGCCCCAGTCTCGTCCTGGTGCGCCAGGACAATCTGGGATACGGGAACCTCTTCGCCCGTGGGTCCCAGAAGGGCGGTTTCTCCCTGCCAGATGCCCGTTTCCCGGGCCCGAGGGAAGGCCTCCTCGGCGAGCTTGCGCTGCGCCCAAGCCGGATGGAAGGCGGCCACCGAGTCCGGGAGGGAACCGGTGCTCACCCGGTCGGCCAGCAGCTTCCGGAAGGCCGGATTGTGATAGAAGGGGCGCCCCTCCCCGTCCGCCATGCCGACGAGGTCCGGGGTGGATTCGATTATGGCCACCAGGCGGTCGCGCTCCTGTTCGGTCGCCTTGCGTTCGGTGATGTCCTCCACGATGCCGTCGAAGACCGGATCCCCCTCACCAGAATCCTGGACCAGCGCGGTAATGGCGGCCCAGATGGGGCGGCCGTCCAGGGTCCGGAGGGCCACCTCGCGTTGGTGGACCGCGCCCCGGTCCAGCAGGTCGTCGCTGAAGCGCTGGCGTTCGGCGGGGTCGCGGTACAGGTTGGCGGTGGGGTGGCGCAGCAGCTCTTCTGGGGATTCGGCGCCGAAGATGCGGGCCATCGCCGGGTTGACCTCGGAAAAATAGCCCTGCGAGCCCGCCTCGTTGCGGTACACGCCCACCGGCAAGGTGTCGAAGAGGGCCTTGTAGCGCTCCAGGGACTGCTGGTAGCGGCGGGATTCGGTGACGTCATGGATGATGGAGTGCAGGTATTGGCGCCCGCCGATCTCGATGGGGCCGGAGTAGACCTTCACATCGCGGATCCCGCCATCGGCGAGGCGGTGGCGGAACTCGAAGTAGCGGCGCTCCTCTCGGCGCGCCTTGTCCCACTCGGTTCGGACCTCCTCCTCCGATAGCTGGTTGATGTCCTGGATGCGCCGCTGCCGGATGTCTTCGATGGTGTAGCCGTAGAACGCCAGGGCCGCCGGATTGGCATCGGCGATGAAGCCGGTTTCGGGGTCGATGAGAAGCTTGGGGGCCGTGTTCTTGCGGAACATCTCCTCGTAGTAATCCCGGGCTTCGGACCCACGCCGGGCCGTGGTATTGCCGAGCACTGCGCTGATCCGCTCGGGAGCGCCCTCGGCATCCGTCAACAGGGCGGCCGACACCTCCACCCAGACCGCCGCTCCCGGGCCCCCGGAAATGCGCTCCTCCCGCCTGGCGACCTCGCGCTCGCCCCGGGCCATCTTCGCCAAGTCCGCGCGCAGCGGGCTGTCTGCGGGGAGGTAATCGACAAAGGCGCCACCGGGGAGACAGCCGGGGTCGGCCCCTAGCAGGCACGCGGCGTCACCGTTGGCGCGGCGGATGGTGCCCGCCGGGGTCAGCTCCAGGAGCCCGGCCAGGGGCTGGTCCGGGACGGAAGGGGACGGATCGGTCATGGGCGGCTGACTCGGCCGGTCTCAGTCATGGGGAGGGAGCTTTACCGCGGTGAGCCAGAAATCGCCCAGCCGGCGGATGAGGGCCATGAATTCATCGCAGTTCACGGGCTTGGTGAGGAAGGCGTTGGCGTGATCCATGGTGGAGCGCACTAGGTCCTCTTCCACCCCCGAAGTGGTGAGCACCACCACCGGTAGGCGGCGCAGCCGGGGATCCTGCTCCACCTCGGCCAGCACCTCGCGGCCGTCCTTGCGCGGCATGTTGAGATCCAGCAGGATCAGATCCGGCAGCTCCCGGTCCGCGTAGAGCCCCTCTCGGCGCAGGAAGCGCAGAGCCTCCACGCCGTCGATGACGTGGTGCAGGGCCACAAAGAAGCGGTTCTCCTCCAGTGCTTCGCCGATTAGCCGGGCGTCGGCGGGAGAGTCCTCGGCGAGCAGGATGCTCAAGGGCTTCATTCTTGGGCTCAGATCCTCGGTCTTCGGCGGTTGGGCGGCGGGAAGGTGGCGTGGGCCGGCGTGTCCCGGCCCAGTCCGGTCGGCGCCGCTGGGGGGCCGGGAACGTCAGCGCGGTACGAGGCCTCTCCGGCTTGGCCCGCCGGAGGCGCATTGTAGGCTGCCGGCTTTACGCCGCAAGGACGGTTTTGTCAGAGCGCGGGTGCGGTCAACGAGCGGCGTTGTTGACCTGTCGAGCGGTGTCGAGGACCAGACGGAGCTGACGCTCCCGGCGCCGGCTTACCGGAACCTCGTGGGCCGCGGAATCATCGAGCTTGAGGAAGAGGTGGCCATCCCGGCGGACGAGGGCATGGACCCTCTGGAGATTGACGACGAAGCTGCGGTGCACCCGCATGAAGCTGTCCGGGAGCGCCTGCCCGAAGCTGGAAAGGGAAAGGCTGGTTAGGAGGGTCTGTCCGGAGAGAAAGATCTGGGTATAGGAGCCGTGCGCCTCCAGGTAGCCGATCTCCTCCGGATCCAGGAAGCGGGTCTCGTGATAGAGCGGCACGGCCAGGCGCGCGGAGAAGTCCGGCATATCCGTGCCGATATCGGAGCCGTTGGCGACGATTCCGAAATGGGGCACGAGCAACGCCAGGATCGTGTCCCCCTCGTCCGGCGATGGCGGGCCCACCAGGATGGCGTGAACCGCCGGGCTCCGGTGGGACCGGCAGAGGGTGAGCCCCCCTTCCCAGAGTCCCTGCTCCCGGGCCATCGGCAGGCCCGACTCCAGGACCTTGTCCCGGGACCAGGCGGTGAAGAGGTCCGGGAAGGTGGCAACGGTCTCCGGAGCCTGTCGGATCTGGGCACGCAGGGCCGGGTTCGTGAACAGAAGCTTCCCGGCTTCGTCGAGCAGAGCCACGAGCATGTGACTGGATGACAGCAGGCCGGGGATCTGTTCCCGGAGCGCCGCGGGATCGCTTTCCGGCTCCGTCCATCCGGCCGTGTTCCTGCTTGTGGGTTCGGTCATTGGCCTGCGCCGTATCGGGATTGCGGGATGCGAACGGGCCGGCGCGGAGCCGACCGTGCCCTTAAGCTAATGGGCCAATCACCGATTTGGCAACAGCTGGCTCATCCATCTACGTCATCGGCCACACGAGGATCTCGCCCACCTCCAGCTCCTCCGCGGCCCGGCGGGCCACGGACTGGCCCAGCCAGTTGGGGCGGTGGGCGTCCGAGGACAGCACGAAGCTGAAGCGGTCCCGGTAGGGGCCGTAGAATTCCAGCCAGTCGCACCGCCAGACGTAGCGGTTGTTGAGCTCCACGTAGGCCTCCGGCGGCACCCGGTCGAGGTCGGTGTCCAGGGCGTTGGGATGGGCGACGATCACCGGGCGGTCGCTGGCCAGCAGCCGTTCCAGCCCCCGGTAGTCGGCATCCGTGTCGAAGCAATGGTAGATATAATAGTCCGGCTTGACGCCCAGGGCGGTTTCCACCCAGGCGGCGCCGTTGACCTCGGTCCCCAGGCGGAGCTCGGCTTCCCGGACCTCTTGCGCGTAGGCGTCCCATACCTCCGCCACGTGCTCGAAGTGGTCGCTGATGCCCACAATCCGTGCGTGACCCACCCGGGCCACCAGGTCCACGGTCTGCTCGGGCACCACCGACGCATCGCCCGTGGACCAGGTGGTATGGATATGCAGATCTTGGTTGAGCCTCATTCCGGTAACCTCCAGGGCGGAAAGAAAATGGGCGAAAACCCCGCCGACCCCTTACCATGAGGGCCCCGGGGAGATATAAAGCCCGGTATCGGAACCTCTCTTTCCCCAAAAGGGGGTAGCATGCGCAGCTGGGACGGCGTGGATGTGGCCGCGGTCATGCGGCCGGCGGCGGTGACCGCCGCGCCGGATGAGACCGTCGACGACCTCTTGGCCCGGGTCCCGCCCGCCGAAGCCGGTGTCATACCGGTCTGCGAGAGCGGCCGCCCCCTCGGCCTGCTCACGGCCCGCGATCTGGTGGCCGCCTCCCCGCCCGGAGGCTCGCGCAAGGCGCGCGCCCTGGAGATCATGGCCGTCCCCACCTTCGCCGCCCCCAACGAGGCCCTCGATCAGGCCGTTTCCCGCCTCCTCCGGCAGGGGGCGGACGCCCTGGTGGTGACCACCGGCCAGGGGGCGTTCCTGGGGCTGGTGAGCCCGTACGTCTGCTTCGATTACCTGGCGTTGCAGGAATTCCCGGAAGCGCTGGTGGTGGGCGCGAGCGGCTCCACCGCCGCCTCCGTGGTCAGCGAGGTCGATCCCGCGGCGACGGTGCTGAGCCGGCTGGGCCGTTCCCGGCGCGGCGGCGCCGTGGTGCTGCGCGGTCCCCTGCCGCCGGCCATCCTGGGCGCCGAGCAGGGCCTTGCCTGGCTGCAGGGCGGCCGGGCGGAGAGCCCCGTGGCCGAGGCGCGGGAAGGGGCGCTGCTGCTGTCCCGGGAGGATTCGGTGCGGCAGGCGGCCCGTAGGCTGCGCGAGCAGGGCCACCGGCGGGCGGTGGTGCTGAACGGCAACGGCGAGGTGCGCGGCATCCTGGACTGCACTGACCTCCTGGCCAGCGTGCTGAACCGCCGGGAGTCTTCCCTGCCCAACAACCTGGAGCAATGGTCCCAGCTCCTGCTCGACCAGATCGGCGAGCCCGCCTTCCTGGTGGACTGGCAGGGCCATTTCGTCGCCGTGAACCAGGCGGCGTGCCGGGCCCTGCACTACGGCCGCGAGGAGCTGTTGGGCATGACGGTCCCGGATCTGGACCCCACCTTCTCCGCAGAGCAGTTCCGGGAAAATTCGGCCCAGCTCGAGCGCAAGGGCTACGACAGCATCGAGACGATCCACCGGCGCCGCGACGGCACCGACATCCCCGTGGAGCTGCGGATCAGCTTCCTGCGCTTCCAGGGCCGCGAGTACCACGTGGTGCTCGCGCACGACCTCACGCCCCAGCGGCGCACCGAGGCCGCCCTGGAGGAGACCGAGGCCCGCTACCGCAAGCTCTTCGAATACGCCAACGACGCCTTCTTCCTCATGGCCGAGATGCGCTTCACGGAGGTGAATCCCCAGGCGGAGCGGCTGCTCGGCGTCCCGGCGGAGGAGCTGCTGGGCCGGTCGCCGCTGGATTTCTCCCCGCACCTGCAGCCCGACGGCCAGCTCTCCAGCCACAAGGCGCGGCGCTACACGGGCGCGGCGCACGACGGCGAGCCCCAGTGCTTCGAGTGGCGCCACCTGCGCGCCGACGGCACGGAAGTGGACGCCGAGGTGAGCCTGACCCCGGTGGTGCTCGGGGAGCGGGGCTATCTGCTGGCCGTGCTGCGCGACCTCTCCGACCGCAAGCGGCAGGAGGAGCAGCTCCGGCAGGCGGCGGCGGTCTTCGAGAGCACCCACGAGGGCGTGCTGATCACCGATTCCGAGGGGCGCGTCCAGCAGGTGAACCGCGCCTTCACCGAGATCACCGGCTACTCCGCGGAGGAATCCGTGGGCGGCATCCCGCCCTTCCTCCACGACAATCGGCTCGACGAGAACGGCGAGACCATCGATTGGGCGGACATCATCCACGCCGGCGCCTGGCAGGGGGAGTTCTGGAACTACCGCAAGAATGGCGAGTACTTCCCGATCTGGCTCACCCTCAACGGCGTGGAGAACGAGCGCGGCGAGATCACCAACTACGTGGGCGTCTTCTCGGACATCAGCCGCATCAAGCGCTCCCAGGCAGAGCTGGAGTACCAGGCGCGCCACGACCCCCTCACCGGTCTGCCGAACCGGATGCAGCTCAACGACTACCTGGAGCACGCCATGGCCCTGGCCGAGCGCCACCGCCAGGAGCTGGGCGTGCTGTTCCTGGACCTGGACGGCTTCAAGGAGATCAACGACAGCCTCGGCCACTCCGTGGGGGATTCCCTACTGGCCCAGGTGGGCGCGCGCCTCCGGGACACCGTGCGGCGCGCCGACACCGTGGCCCGCCTGGGGGGCGACGAGTTCATCGTCCTCACCGAGGAGCTCAAGGACCCCAAGCAGGCCGGGGAACTGGCCGAGAAGCTCACCAGCGCTCTCGCCGAGCCCTTCGCCGTGGAGGGGCAGGACCTGTTCATCACCACCAGCGTGGGCATATGCCTCTATCCCCGCGACGGCGACAGCGTGGAGGCGCTGCTCAAGAACGCCGACGCCGCCATGTACTGGGCCAAGGCGGAGGGCCGCAACACCTTCCAGTTCTACACCCGCGAGCTCACCAGCCGGGCGCTGCAGAACGTCCTGGTGAAGGGCGACCTGCGCCGCGCCATGCAGCAGGAGGACCTGCTCCTCCACTACCAGAACCAGGTGGACCTGCGGACCGGGGCGGTGGTGGGCGTGGAGGCCCTGCTGCGCTGGAACCATCCCGAGACCGGCATGGTGCCGCCCAATGACTTCCTGCCGGTGGCCGAGGAGACGGAGCTGATCCATCCCCTGGGCGAATGGGTCCTGAGCACCGCCTGCCAGCAGGCGCGGCAGTGGCTGGACGCGGGCATCGAGTTCGGGCGCATGGCCGTGAATATCGCCGTCCCGCAGATCCAGCGCGGCGACCTGGCCGGGCTGGTGGCCCGCTACCTGCACGAGAGCGGCCTGCCCCCGGAGCGCCTGGAGCTGGAGATCACCGAGGATTTCATCATCGGCGAGGAGGACCGTGCGCTCGGGGTGCTCGGCACCCTGCGCGAGCTGGGGGTGGGGCTGGCCATCGACGACTTCGGCACCGGCTACAGCTCGCTGCGCTACCTCAAGCAGCTCCCCGTGAACAAGCTCAAGCTCGACAAGAGCTTCGTGGACGAGCTGCCCGACAACAGCAACGACACCGCCATCGCCCGTGCCGTGATCGCCCTGGCCCGGGCGCTGGACCTCACGGTGATCGCCGAGGGCGTGGAGACGCGGCGCCAGCGGGAATTCCTGGTGGCGGAGGGCTGCGACCAGGGACAGGGCTTCCTCTGGGCGCGCCCCCGGGCGGTGCCGAACTTCGTGGCGTAGGCGCGGGGGGCGCCGGAGCCCGGGGCGCCCGCCCCTGTGCTGGCCGAGGTTCGGCGGCGGTCAATGCGAGGGCCCAGCGGGGATCGGCAGGGAGGGCGAACCTGCTATGGTGGTAGGTCCGGCATATCCGGCCGCTCCGCAACCCTAGCGAGGCGCCATGAATCGAACACCGCCGCCCGAGACCGAGACCCTCGAAGTCGGCATCCGCGCCGACATCCTGGGCATCGACACCTTCCACAGCGCCGTGGCCGAGCAGATCGCCGAGCGCATCCAGTCCGACCGCAACGGCTTCCGCGAGACCGTCGCGGCGCTCATGGACATCCACAAGGAGGACAACGACGACAAGCGCGAGCTGCGCGAGAAGTTCGCCGAAATGGACATCTCCGTGCAGCGCGAGGACCACGGCCTGACCCTGCGCTGCACGGGCGTGCCGCCCGGCTCGCTGCTGAACGGCGACCTGCCCGCCCGGCAGAAGCGCCAGATCTGCCAGGCGGTGCGAGATTTCGTCATGGAGCCGGCCTTCCCCGAGGCCACCGACCCCTCCGCCGCCACCTCCCGCTACGTGCGCAGCTATGTGGCGCGCACCCCGCTGCTGGACCAGGCGCCGCGCCCGCGCACCTTCGTCTGGGGCGGCCACGCCATCAGCCGCGAGGAATACGACTTCGCCAAGGAGACCGGCTACTGGGACGCCCTCGGCAACGGCACCGAGTTCATCACCGGCTGCGGGCCGGGAGTCATGAAGGCGCCCTTCAAGGGCGCGCTGGTGGCCTACGGCAAGCAGGACTACCACAAGCGCGGCGTGCACCGCGACTACATCGGCTTCTCCGAGCGCGGCATCATCGCCGCCGAGGCCCCCAACGGCATCGTCTCCGAGCTGGTGATCTTCCCCGACGTGGAGAAGCGCATGGAGGCCTTCATCCGCGCCTCCCACCGCGGCCGCATCCACCCCGGCGGCGCCGGCACCGTAGAGGAGATGCTCACCTTCCTGGGCATGAAGGCCCACCCGGAGAACGCCGACGAGGTCTATCCCTTCGATCTGGTGGAGCGCACCGGCGGCGACTACGCCAAGCGGGTCACGGAGTGGCTGCGCACCTGCTTCGGCGACGCCCTGGACGGCCTCATGCACGTCCACGTGGGCAGCCCGCGCTCCTACGCCGAGTACATCCACGAGACCTGCGCGGACATCGACACCTCCCGGCTCTGGAACGACACCCTGTACGTGCCCCCCGAGGTGCAGAGCACCTTCCAGGTCACCTTCGACAACCTGGAGGCGCTGGACCTGTCCCGGAATCAGTCGCCCTTCGACCTGCTCCTCAACCTGCGGCGCTTCTTCTCCTCCCTGGTGCACCTGGCGGTGAAGTACCCCGACGAGGCGGAGGCCTGGGGCGGCGAGCTGCCCCGCATCTACGGCGACCGGGACATCCTGGAGGCCACCGACGCGCTCATCCAATGGTTCGACGCGCACGGCCGCATGAAGCTGCAGGGCGAGTACCGCCGGCCCTACCGGATCAGCTGAGCACGCGGATTCCCCCGAGGGTCCGCCCGCCTTGAACCGCCGGCTCGATTGCCACAACCATGGGGGCTGGCGGGCTCTCGTGCCGGCCCAACGCGGCGGCCCGCCGCGTAAATCCACACCGCGCCACTGGGGCAGGTAATGTGTACCCTCATCGTTCTCCGCCGTCCCCATCACGATTGGCCCCTCCTGGTGGGGGCCAACCGCGACGAGATGCGCGGCCGCGCCTGGGAGCGTCCGGGCCGGCATTGGCCGGAGAAGCCGGAGGTGGTGGGCGGCCTGGACGAGCACGGCCACGGAAGCTGGCTCGGCGTGAATCGCTACGGCATGGTGGCCGCCGTGGCCAACCGCACCGGCACCCTGGGGCCCATGGACGACAAGCGCAGCCGCGGCGAGCTGGTGCTGGAGGCCCTGGAGCACGCCGAGCCGGAGCGCGCCGCCTCCGCCCTGGCGGAGCTGGAGCCGCGTGCCTACCGCGCCTTCAACCTGCTAGTGGGCGGCCCCTCCACCGCTTACTGGATCGCCCACCGCGAGGACGACGGCGGCGACATCGAGGTCCGGGAGGTGGGGGAGGGCCTGCACATGCTCACCAGCGGCGACCTCGACGACCCCACCGACTACCGGATCAACTTCAATCTGCCGCGCTTCCGCGAGGCCGCCGCCCCCGACCCGGAGCTGGAGGACTGGGACACCTGGCGGACCCTGCTCGCCGACCGCGGCCATCCGGAGGGCTACGCTAGCGCGGCCATGAACCTGGATCACGACGGCTTCGGCACCATCTGCAGCCACCTGGTGGCGATCCCCCGCTATCCCGGCTATGGTGGCGGTCCGCAGTTCTGGTTCGCCGCCGGCCCGCCGGACCGCACGCCCTTCGAGTCCATCGCCGTGCCTTACTAGGGGCGGCGGGGCGCCCGGGCCAGTCGCGGCCGAAGGCCGCTCCTACAAGGGGGCTGCATCGGCGATGGTTCCCTGTGGGAGGGGCCTCCCGGCCCCGTCCCCTTACTCCCGCAGCTACGGAGACCATCTATGGGCCCGGAAACCGTCGAGCCCCCGGAGGGCCAGGTCTCTTTCCGCGAGAACGTGGACCGCATGGTGGACCGGGCCATGGCCGCCATCGACCTGGACCCCGGCGTGGCCGCCGCCATCAAGCCCTGCAACTCGGTGATCCAGGTGACCTTCCCCGTGGAGCTGCGCGGCGAGGTCCAGGTGTTCACCGGCTGGCGCGCCACCCACAGCACCCACCGGCTGCCCGCCAAGGGGGGCCTGCGCTTCGATCCCCACGTGGACCAGGACGAGGTGGAGGCCCTGGCGGCGCTCATGAGCTACAAGTGCGCCATGGCCGACGTGCCCTTCGGCGGCTCCAAGGGCGGCCTGCTCATCGACCCCACCGCCTACACCCGCCAGGAGCTCATGCAGATCACCCGGCGCTTCACCCTGGAGCTGGTGCGCAAGGGCTTTTTGAGCCCCGCCACCAACGTCCCGGCGCCGGACATGGGAACCGGCCAGCGGGAGATGGCCTGGATCGCCGACACCTACAAGCACCTCTATCCCGAGGACATCAACTACCTGGCGGCGGTCACCGGCAAGCCCGTGCACCTGGGCGGCATCCGCGGCCGGGTGGAGGCCACCGGGCGCGGCGTGCAGTACGTGCTGCGCGAGCTCTTCCGCCATCCCGAGGCGGTGGCCGAGACCGGCCTGTCCGGCGGCCTGCGCGGCAAGCGCATCGTCGTGCAGGGCCTGGGCAACGTGGGCTACCACCTCGCCAAGTTCCTCTCCGAGGAGGACGGCGTCCGAGTGGTGGCGGTGATCGAGCGCGACGGCGCGGTGATGAACGAGGACGGCCTGTCCGTGGAGGATCTACACCGCTACCAGCAGGAGCACCACGCCGTGCGCGGCTTTCCCGGCGGCACCTTCAGCGAGGACGGTGCCGGCGCCCTGGAGCTGGACTGCGACCTGCTCATCCCCGCCGCCCTGGAGGCGCAGATCCATTCCGGGAACGCCCGGAATATCCGCGCCCCCGTGGTGGTGGAGGCGGCCAACGGCCCGGTCACCTTCCGCGCCGACGAGATCCTGCGCGAGCGGGGCGTGGTGGTGCTGCCGGACAGCCTGGTGAACGTGGGCGGCGTCACCGTCTCCTACTTCGAGTGGATCCGGAACCTCTCCCACATCCGCTTCGGCCGCATGCAGCGCCGCCACGACGAGCTGCGCGGCACGCAGATGGCGGCCCTGCTCATGGAGCACGGCGGCATCCATATCCCCGAGCAGGTGCGGGCCAACCTGGCCGAGCCCACCGACGAGATCGACCTGATCCGCTCCGGCCTCGACGACACCATGCGCCTCGCCTTCCAGGGCATCCGCGAGGTGCTGGCCGAGGACGACGGCGTGGACGACTACCGCACCGCCGCCTTCGTCATCGCCATCCGCAAGATCGCCCGCTCCTACCTGGACGTGGGGGTCTACTAGCGCTCCTGATGGGAGCGGCCTCCGGCCGCGACAAGACCCAGCCCCCGCCCCTTCCCGCCCTCCGGAGCCCGCCTTCCCCGCGCCCAACGCGCTTGCGGACAGCCCCGTACGGCGCTACGGTCATGTCCAAGCCCGGAAATAACATGCGGCTACCCGACAAAATCGAACCGAGCGAACCGAAGCCCGCGAATGAGTCCCGACAGGAAAGATAGAGACGAGCAGACCCCCGGCCGGGCGATCTATTTCTTCCGCGCCCGGCTGGTGCAGAAGCAAACTGAAGCGCCCCTGGTCTACGAGGGCACCGGCAAGGCCTACCAGGGGGAGGACGGCGCCTGGATGGTGGAGGTGATCCACGAGGACGAGACGCCGCACCAGGAGGAGCCGGCGGAAGAGTCCGCCGACCGCGAGGCGGACAGCGTGGTCAGCCCCTTCACCCTGGAGGCCGTGGACCTCTCCGGCAGCTCCTGGGACGCCGAGACCGTCCGCCTCACCGGCCCGGTCACGGCCCTGCCTTCAGTGGGCCGCGTGGTGCGGGGCAGAATGGAAGGGTTCGCCTGCCTCAACTGCCCGGAGAGCTCCGGGGAAGGGGAGATCTGGGTCCTGGGCGATTCCGACTCCGAGCCCTGACCGAGCCGGGGAGCGCGAAGGCACCAGTCGGGACCCGAAGCCCCTCGTGGGAGCGGCCTCCGGCCGCGACAGGCGAGCCCACACCAACGAACGGAAGGCACAACCGCCCGAGCACGGAAAAGGGCAGGGGAGCGGACGATGAGCGAGATCGGCCTGCGCACCAGCTGGAACCGCCTGGTGGCCCTGGTCAACGAGCAGGCGGCGAGCCTACAGCGCACCGCCTTCTCCAACGTGGTGCGCGAGGCCGGCGACCTCTCCGCCGGCATCTTCGACAAACAGGGCCGCATGCTCGCCCAGGCGGTCACCGGCACCCCCGGCCACATCAACACCATGGCCCAGGCCGTGGCCGACATGCTCGAAGACGTCCCCGTTGGCAGCCTGGAAAAGGGCGACGTCCTGCTCACCAACAACCCCTGGGCCGTCTCCGGCCACCGCCACGACATCACCGTGGTCACCCCCGTCTTCCAGTCAGGATCAGGGGACGGCGCCCCCGTCGCCTACTTCGCCTCCACCTGCCACGCCGCCGACATCGGCGGCCGGGGCCTCACCACCGAGGGCCGCGACGTCTTCGAGGAAGGCCTGGGCCTGCCGTGGGTGAAGTTCCACCGCAAAGGCGAGCCGGACCCCACCATCGAGGCCATCATCCGCGAGAACGTGCGCGTGCCGGAGGTGGTACTCGGCGACTTGCGTGCCCAGGTCACCGGCGGCGAGGTGGCCACCCGCCGCCTGGAGAGCCTGGACCTGGACGTCAACGACCTCGCCGACGAGATCCTGGGCCGCTCCGAGGCGGCGGTGCGCGAGGCCATCAAGCAGGTCCCCGACGGCAGCTATTCCCACGAGGTCTGGCTGGATGGCTTCGAGGAGCCCCTGCCCATCCGCTGCACGGTGACCGTGAGCGGCGACGAGCTCACCTGCGACTTCGCCGGGACCGCCCCCGCGCAGGCGCGGGGCATCAACGTGGTGCTCAACTACACCGCCGCCTACGCCATCTACGCCGTCACCTGCGCCGTGGCCGCCGACATCCCGCACAACGCCGGCTCCTTCCGCCCCATCCATGTCACCGCCCCGGAAGGCTGCCTGCTGAACGCCGTCCCGCCCCAGCCCGTGGCCGCCCGCCACATCATCGGCCACTTCGCCACCCCGGCGGTGATGGGCGCCCTCGGCCAGGCCATCCCCCTGCCCGCCGAGGGGGCGACGGGGCTGTGGGGCGTGAACATCCAGGGCACCGAGCGCCCCTGGGCGCAGACCTTCTTCCTCAGCGGCGGCATGGGCGCCGGCCCGGAATGGGACGGCCTCGACGCCACAGCCTTCCCGTCCGGCGTGCAGGCGGTGCCCGTGGAGGTGATCGAGGCGACGACGACGGTGCGGATTCTGGAGAAGTCGCTGATCGAGGACTCCGGCGGCGCCGGCACCCACACCGGGGGGCGCGGGCAGCGGGTGCGGTTGACGGTGGATGAGCCTGCGCATGTTTCCGTTATGGCGGAGCGGACTCGGGCCGGGGCGCCTGGGGTGGGTGGTGGTGAGGCTGGGCGGCCTGGGCGGGTGGTATTGGAGGGCTCCGAACTGAAACCTAAGGCGGCGTTTGGGATGGGGGTTGGGGAGGTGTTGGTTTTGGAATTGCCGGGTGGGGGTGGGTTTGGAGCTCGTGGGGAAAATAAAAGCTTTTTAAGGGGTTAATTTTGCCGGTCGATCTGTCGGAAACGTTGGTAATTGGTATTTCAGCCACAGCTCTCTTTGATCTTTCTGAGACGGACCGTATTTTTCAGTTAAAAAAAGAGGAGGATCCCGAGACAGCAGTAGCTGAATATAGAGCGTATATGTGGGGTGGACCCATTCCGTTGGACAGTCAGCAGGCCTTGAGAAGTAAACGGGCTTTGGGGGCTCCTCAGGCTTCGGT